>NZ_JBOFOR010000313.1:0-6315 GCF_051659545.1 Romboutsia sp.
TAATGTAGATGCTCTTAATGTAGTTTTAAGCGATACTGTACCAAATGGAACAATTTATGTACCAGGTTCTTTACAAGTAGATGGCAATCCAATAGGTGGAACACCAGCTAGTATAAATGTTGGAACTGTGCCTGCTGGAAATACTTCAATAGTAACTTTTAAAGTTCAAGTAATTTGTTAGAACTTTAAATATATATACCTAGAGAGTATTAGATTTAAAAATACTCTTTAGGTATTTTTATTTTATATATTAATTTTAAATTTGTCTCGTTAGCGTCATAGCCGTCAGGCTAATCATATATCTGGATATATCTTAGGTTGACGGCTATGACGATATCGTGAAATATTATTAATGCAAAATTAGATTAATAACAATCTGTTGTTTAAAGATTATACTATGGTTATAATATTAAATATGATAACTACAACTAATGCGAGGTGATTTAGTTTGAAAAAAATAAGTTTAGGAACTAGCAATTTTAAAAAAATAATAGATAATAATTATTATTTCATAGATAAAACATTGATAATTAAAGAATTTTTAGAAGATAGTGGAGAAATAGTTTTACTACCAAGACCAAGACGTTTTGGAAAAACTTTTAATCTATCTATTTTAAAATACTTTTTAGAAAAATGTGATGAAGATAGATCATACCTTTTTAAAAACTTGAAAATAGAAAATGAAACTGAAATTATGAAAAAACAAGGAAAGTATCCTCTTGTGTACATTACATTTAAAGATGATAAACATGCTAATTTTAATAACTTCATAGATATATTTAGACATAAGATGTCTAGTCTTTATATATCTTTTAAATATTTATTAAATACACTTGATTCTGCTGAAAAAACATATTTTAATGATATTTTATATAGAACAAGTACGATATCAGAACTTGAAGTATCACTACTAAAACTAAGTGAATATCTAAATAAGTACTATAATCAAAAAGTAATAATACTTATTGATGAATATGATACTCCTATTCACGAAAGTCATTTTAAAAATTATTATCCAGAGATGATAGGTTTTATAAGAAACTTTTTATCAGCAGCATTAAAGGACAATATAAATCTTGAAAAAGCTTTCGTTACAGGAATACTTAGAGTTGCTAAAGAAACAATTTTTTCAGGACTAAATAACCTTGAAGTTTATAGTATTTTAGGAGAAAAATATAGTGATAAATTTGGATTTACAGAAGAAGAAACCGTAGAATTGTTAAAATACTATAACTTAGATGAACAAATAGAAACATTCAAATCTTGGTATAATGGATATATTTTCGGTAGTACTACAATATACAATCCTTGGTCGGTTCTTTCATACATTAATAAACCAGATAGAGAATTCATGCCTTATTGGGTGAATACTTCTGAAAACAGTATTATTAAAAGTTTACTTGCAAAAGGTGATGAAGATATAAAGCTTGGACTTGAAAATTTATATAATGGTGGATATGTTGAAACTATAATAAATGAAGATGTAGTAATGTGTGAAATAGATTTAGGAAATGAAAATATTTGGAGCTTTTTATTATTATCAGGATATCTTAAAGCTATAGAAAAATATAAAGATGAAGATGATGAATTATTTATTTATAAACTATCTATACCTAACAAAGAAATACGAACTCTTTATAGAGACATTATAAAAAAATGGTTTAGAGAAGGGTTTATATCTAATGATTTTACTAAAATCCTTAAAGCCTTAACAATAGGAGATATAGAGTTATTTGAAGAATATTTCTCTAGCTATGTACTTACTAGCTTTAGTTACTTTGATGTAGGTGGTCAAAACCCAGAAAAAGTTTATCATGCATTTGTTTTAGGTATGCTTGTTTCTTTAAGTTCAACTCATGAAGTTATTTCAAATAGAGAATCTGGACTGGGTAGATATGATGTATGCCTTATACCAAAAGGGAATCCTAGTTCTAAAATAGCTATAATTATGGAATTTAAAAGCATAAGAGTAAATTCAAAAATGACCTTAGAAAAAGGTCTAGAAGTTGCTTTAAAACAAATAGATAAAAAACTATACGATACAGAATTAATAAATCGTGGAATTAATAATATTATAAAAGTTGCCCTATCATTTAAAGGCAAGGAAGTTTTGATTGAACAAGCTGAATAAATAACGAAAAGACCTAGAAAGTGTTAACTTTAAAAATACTTTCTAGGTCTTTTACATTATATACTAAAAAATCAAAACAGTAACAGCAAACCCTTTAGTTTATAATATTTAAATTCATTAGTCTCATATAAAATATAAATCACGATATCGTGAAATATAATTAATCCTACTTTCAATGATATGGTTTCATTATCTGACAGCTTAGGAATTTCTATAGTTGAACCTATAATGGGTAACTCCAACATTTTAAAATTTTTGAGACTAGCTCTTATTAGATATACACTCATATATTATTATAAATAACTATATGCAAGATAAATAGTAATGTTTATAAAAGAAAGGGATGATGAAAATTGGCTAATGCAAGTTATGCACCAGTAGGAAGTGGACCTTTGGCTGGTGCTATAGGGTGGGTGAATTTTTCAACAACGGCTTTGAATCCAAATACAGCAACAATAGTAAATGGTACATTAAGAGATGGGTCAACAATTTTATTTAATTTGACAAATACTGATGTTTCAGGGAATAGGTCATATATAGGAACAAATGCGCCAACATTTGGAGCGGCACCTTTTGGAAATGCAGGAGGATATCAAGGAGTTACAGGATCTGTGATTATGTATTCATTAGGCGGTGCTGCATATAGAAGTATTCTTAGTTTTAGTGATATAGTAGTAAAAGATCATCTAGGAATAACAATTCCAGACTATACCATAGTTACAGCAGATGGAGAAGCAACCAGTACAGGAGAAAATTTAATATTTAACACTGATGGAGGAGTATGGGATCAAATAGGAAATATAGGTGCCGGAAACTCACCTTCATTTGTCGGATTAGGAACACCTACCGTGACGGCTACTGGAATATCTACAAATTATCATTCATTAATTTTAACTACAACATCGCCTAAAAATATTGACATAACTTTATTTGGTACTGGTGGATTAGAAGGTGTAGCATTTGGTGTTATATTAACAAAAGCTCAAGTCAATAAAGTAATTAATAATAGAGTGTATTCAAATGACCAATTTGACTTATCTATAACAGGAGCAACTATAAGTTCAACAACCATAACAACAGGGAATTCAAATGGTACTCAACTACAAAGCCCTTATTTGTATGTAACATTAGATAGTATTAGTAGTTCATCTTTTATTATTAATGAAAGCATGGCACCAGGTAGTATAGGTACCCTTGGAACTAATTATAAAACTACTGTACAAAATGCTAACTTTACTCCAGGAGGAAGTACAGTACCATCAAGTGGAACACTTGGTGAAACTATAACTGCCAAACTTGGAGACTGGATGGTAACTACTATAACAAATACTGCTATAACATCAACATTAACTGCAACTAAAATAGTAGATAAGGTAAAAACACTGCCAGGAGATATATTAACATACACTATAGAGTTAAATAATCAGGGGCCGTTGACTATAAGTAATACTGTATTTAAAGACACTATACCAACAGGAAGTAGTTTTATAGCCAACAGTATAACAATAAATGGAGTATCAGTGCCAGGTTCAGTTGCACCACCAAGTGGAGTAAATATTGGAACATTACCAATTGGTGTTACGACATTAACATTCCAAGTAGCATTACAAACTACCCAAGTTGTAAATAATACTGTTAAAAATAATGCAACTGCTATTGGATATAATAATTTAATTCCTATAAATGTAACAATACCTACAAATTCAAATACGGTTACAACAACGATACTAGGAGCTGTAAGTTTAACATCAACTAAGATAAGTAAACCTTACGCTAATATAGGAGATGTTTTAACTTATACTATACCGATAACTAATATTGGAAATACTACAGCAATAAATATATTATTTATAGATACAATACCAAATGGAACTACATTTGTAACAAACTCACTAAGACAAGATGCTACTGCTGTTAGTGGAAGTCCAAACCCTCCTGGAATAACACTATCAAATCCGATTGGAAGAAGTAGTACCTCAACACTAACATTCCAAGTAAGGGTTATTACATTGCCTAGTCCTAATCCAATACCAAACTCTGCAACTCAAATCTTTCAATATACAATAGATAACTCAACAGTTCCAAATGTAGTTGGAAATGGTTCTTCCAATACAAATATAGCTAATACTTTTATAAATAGAGCAGATTTATCAAGTATAATTAAGGTTGTTAACAAAGATTTTGCAATTATTGGTGATGAGTTAACTTATACAATTAGTATTCCTAATACAGGAACTACCAATGCTAATTCTGTAATTTTTATAGATACAATACCAACTGGTACAATATATGTACCAAACTCATTTACAGTAAATGGTGTAGTAAAGTCTGGAGTAAGTCCACAACCTCCTGGTGTTAATATAGGTACAATACCATCAGGTGAAACGTTTAAAGTAACGTTTAAAGTAACAGTAAATACTATACCATCGCCAAATAATGTTTTAAATAGTGCAACTACAACATTTATATATCAAGTTGATCCAAGTGTTGTTACTTCTACAACGGGCAGTGCAAATAGTAATATAGTAAATACAACTATAGCTAGAACTGCAATAATTTTACCTACAAAATCAGTTAACGTACCAGGAGGATTTATTGGCAATACAATTACTTATACAATAGGCTTTAGAAACACTGGAACTACAACAGCTCATAATATATTCTTTACAGATACTACTCCAAATGGTACAACATTTGTTAACGATTCTATTCAAATAGATGGAACAACTATAACTTCAGCTACACTAAATCCACCCTCTGGAGTAACTATACCAGATTTAGGAGTAAATCAAAGTACTACACTAACATTCCAAGTAGTAGTAAATACAATACCATCACCGAATCCTATTACAAATATAGGTACAACAAGTTACAGATATACTGATACAGCAAGTGGAACTAGTGGAGGTGGTATAAATAACACTAATACAGTATCAACATATATATATCCAAATAGTAACCCTTTCAAAACAGTAGATAAGCAATATGCAACAGTAGGAGATACATTAACTTACACATTAGGATGGTTAGAAGTTTTAGGTGTGGATCAAACTGATGTAATATTTGTAGATACTATACCTGATGGAACAACATTTGTACCAAATTCAGTAACAGTTAACTCAATGTTAATACCAGGTGCCACAGTTACAGCACCTAATGGAATAAATACAGGAACATTATCAGCTGGTCAAATGGTTAGTGTAAATTTCAAAGTAATTGTAAATACTATTCCAACTATTAATCCGATACCTAATGATACTACACTTATATATAGCACTACTTTAACACCAGTAAAACAAAGTGATGTATCAAATATAGTAACTACTCAAATAAATTACTCAAATTTAACTGGATTAATTAAGAGCGTTGATAAGGACTTTACAACGGTAGGAGATACTTTGACTTATACTGTAACTCTTGAAAATACTGGAAATTCAACTATGGAAAATTTAGTATTTTTTGATACAATTCCAAATGCTACAACATTTATTAATAATTCATTTGTGTTAAATGGAGTAACCTTACCAGGTGAAAATCCAGATCAACCATTAGGTGCTAGTATTGGAACAATCCCTATAGGAGGGATTGCTACAATATCATTTAAAGTAATTGTAAATACTATACCATCACCAAACTCTATTCCTAATACTGCAAGCTTAATAGGAAATTATATAGTAAACCCTATAACAGGAACTACTATAAGTGCTGGAGGAAATACAAATACAGTTTTTAGTAAAGTTTATTTTGCTGATTTGAGTAATGTTATAAAAGGTGTAGACAAAGCATTTTCAGATGTTCCTACTACTTTAACTTACACTATAACTATAGTAAACAGTGGAAATACTACTGCTGATAATGTAGTATTTGTAGATACTATTCCTACTGGAACGTTCTTTGTGTTAAATTCAGTATTTGTAAATGGAGTTCAAAAAGGTGGCGCAAATCCAAGTCCTCCTAGTGGATTTACTATAGGTACAATACCTGCTGCTTCAACTTTTACAGTAACATTTGAAGTTTACGTTAATAGTATACCAACGACAAATCCGATACCTAATACAGGAACAGTTGGATATAACTTTGTAGTTGACCCAACTCTATTAACTACTTCAAGTGGTGTTCATAATACTAATACTGCATATACTACAATAAATCATGCTACTTTAGGAAATATATTAAAATTTACA
>NZ_JBOFOR010000314.1:0-10638 GCF_051659545.1 Romboutsia sp.
ATTAGTTTGTATTGGAATATTATGTTATAATATATGAATACTTAAATAAAAGGGGGTACAAAAATGAAATTATATGGAATGCCAATATATAAATGTCGTGAATGCCGTGATACAGGTAAAATAGAAATACCTTTAGACCATGAGTTGGATATGTTTGAGTATTGGCGAGAGCATTATAGTCAAACAGGTAATGGAAATTACGATGAAGCAAGGAGATGGGCATTAGAAAAAGTAGATACTAAAAAAATAGATTGCCCTGAATGTAATTTAAAATAAGTTTAACAAGTAGAATACTTTTCTAGTTAGATAGTATACAAAAAAGAGGTGGCAGTTTACCTACCATCTCCTTTTTTTTTGTAACAGTATATAACCAAAAGAAACATTGTCATAAATATAATTGATGCTTTAGTTTCATTTGGTATTTGATTGCATTCTAAAAACTTTACACACATTGTATTTAGAAATCCTAAGACCTCATTTAATATGTAGCTAGAAGCAAGCCAAATTAATACACTTTCATTTCCTGTTTTTTTTACCATTTGTTTCATATCTCATTCTCCCGTAACTATAAAAATTTTTTTATGCTCGAAATGACGAAACCCTACCGAACCATTTTTTAGAGAACTAAATTCTCAGGGAAAATTTTTATAAATTAGTTTGAATGAAATAGTTTGTTAGTACATCTTTCCGTAAGACATACTAACGGTTAGCTTTTGTCCCATACCTTTTCTTAGAACTTACGAATATCTTGGGACTATGTTTAAAATCCATAACCAGTGAAAAACACCTCCTTATTGGGATATTTATCCTCTTTAAAGAGGACAAGTAAATTATATCATATTTTGTAAAATTAAGGTAAATAAATGGTATAATGTAGTTTAAGATTTTCAAGGAGGGATACATATTGAAAGATAAAAAAAGAAAATATTTTGATAGAGATGATTTTTATGATTGGGGAACAGACCATGACATAATGAAAGCTTATGAATGGCTAGGTTCAGAAAGTAGAATATTTGATGCTATGTTAAGGAATAAGCCTAAACTTGAAGTTGAGGTTGATGAAGTGTTTAAATCAATGATGGATAAATATGTAGAAAAAGTAAACTTCAATATGGAAGAGAAACTATTAAAGATGATTTACTTAAATTTTTACATAGTTGCTGATGAATGTTTAGGAAGAATATATAAAGCCGTTTGTATGTATAATAGTTCGGTTGTTGCAAATAACAAAATAAGACTAGAGTATGAAGATGCTATTAATTGCGAAGATAAAAATGATATAACAGAATTATTTGTAGATAATATACTAGACCAATCATTAACAGGAATTACCTCAAAGTTAAAAGAAATAAATAAGATATGTAAGAGATATTATGAGTTTGAAATTGATAAGGAATTCATAGATGAAGCAAATATATTTAGAATAGAGAGGAACTTGCTAGTTCATTTTAACGGTATAGTGAACAAAAGAGCCGTTAATGATTTTGGTAAAATATATCCCAATATAAAGATAGAGGATGAAGTAGAATATACATCAGAAAAAATAGAAAAATTATTAAAATTATTTGATATTCATATTTGGAACTTGTATGAAAAGATAAGAGATTTTTATGACCCGTCTAGCGACTATGATGAATTATTAGATGAAGAAGATGATATTAAATAAAATGATAATTTGTTTTCAGTAAGAATCAGATCCATTTTTATGAGTTAATTATAATGAACTAAGATAGAGTACTAAACGTACTCTATTTTTTATGTTTTTGGAAGTTTAAAAATAAAATAAAAAACTTCTGAACTGAATGTTACAGTTATCGTAATTTTCTGTATAATATCAGTGTAACACAAAATAACACGATTTAACACAAAGAGGTGACGTTATGAAAGGTAAGATATTTTCTATAAGAGTTGATGAAGAAACTTATGAAGTTCTTAAATATACATCTGAAAAAGAAGATAGAACTTTAGGTAATTTATGCAGAAAAGTATTAAATGATTATGTAAGCAAAAAAGCAAATGAAAGGGTAGAATAAAAATATTCTACAAAGGTGGATACAATGAGAAAAATTGAAAAATATGGATTGGGTACAATACACGAAAATAGATATGGGGAGAAGTTCGAGATTATAGGAAAATGTGATAGAACTAATTATAGAGTTGTTAGATTCTTAGAGCCGTATCAGTATATAAATGAAGTAGATACAAGTAATATTATAGATAAAAAGGTTAAAAATCCATATAGAAAATCAGTATACAACATTGGATGTTTAGGCGAAGGAATTGATTTTAATAGGCTTAAATGCAATAGTACACATCCTTTATATAGTATATGGTCAAATATGATAAATAGATGCTACAATCCAAAACATACAAAGTACCCAATCTACGGTGCCAAAGGTGTAAAAGTATGCAATGAGTGGCATAACTTTAGTTACTTTGTAGAGGATATATTAGAAATGTATAACGGTTCTTTACTATATGAAAGTTATTTAATAAAGGACTACAAAGGCGATAAGTGGGCTTTAGATAAAGATAGTACCAATAGTAAGATATATAGTAAGTACACAGTTAAGATAATACCTATGAAATTAAATAGTGGAATGTCTAGGATGAAAGATGAAGATAGAAAATCTAAGTTGATACAAGAAATATTAGATAATGAAAAGCCTACAAATTGGGTGTGTGCAGTAGGTGAAGGTATATCTATATAAAAACGTTGATAATGAATATTATTCTGAATTAAAAATGGTGGCATATGGTCGAGTATGAAATATAAGGAGTTAATAAAATGAAAATATTAAGTAAAGAAATGGTTAAAGAGGTTAGAGTAAAAATGGATAGAGGGGTAATGATAGGTAGATATTACTCAGAAAGTAAAATCTTAAGAAGTGCTTGGATACCACAAGAATGGTATGCAGAGGAATTTAATCTTCAAACGGTAGAAGTATTAAATGAGGAAGATAAAACTCTTATGGAAGCAATTAAACAAGTATATAACGGTAACGGATTAGTTATAGATGATGCTATCTATGAAATAAGTAATAGACCTTTAACGGCTTATTACCACGATGTGGCAGAATACCTATGTCAAGGATGCGATAATGTACTAGATGATTGTGAATGCGAAGAAGTTTGTATAGGCGATTGCGATGAATGTTGTGAGGATAGAGAAACTTGTTGTTTTGAAAGAGAAGATGGTAGATAAAATATGGATTTTAGAAAATATAAATGAAAGGCTACTGGGATTAAATTCCCAGTAGGTAAGGTGATTATAATGTTAAAAAATATTGAATGTAAAGAAAAAGTATTTGAATTTATCAAAGAGCATAAGATGTTTGATAAGGAATTAGGAGTAAAAGAACAAGAAGAATTACTAAAATTCATAAGGCTTACATATAAAAGGAATAAGATAAGTGATAGGCACAAGAATGATAGTCATTTATTTCGTTGGTTAAGATTTATAGGGATTATACACTTTGAAAAAGCTAGTCTTGGAAGATATTATATTGAGATACCTCAAAATTGTAACTTTGAGGACTTGTGCAAGAAGTGTTATAAAGGTAAATGTCCACACGGGTACATAGCATAGAAAGGGTTGATATATTATGTTGAGAACATCTTTAAGAATGGCTCACAAGCCAAAAGAGTTACTAGAATATATACTTGATAATTGGGATGATGAATGTGAGTTTGTAGAAAATAAATATGATATGTTATATGGTACAGAAAGATTATCATATAAAAAGGAACTTGCAGAGATTGGTTCGTTTCTTGGATATGAAAATAGAAAATCAATATATAAGATACTATATGGTCAAACTAAGAATGTATCAATAGATAAGTATATAGGGTTATTGTCCTGGGCTTATGTGTTAGGCTTTGAAGTCGATGAAAATGAAGTGGGATATGTAATAAGTAAAAAGAGATTTTTAGGTATTGATAATATAGAAAATAATAGAAAAAAAGAAATAGAAGGCAAGCTTAGAGGGTATTTTATGGAATAAATATTACAATTTTGTTAATTTTACAAAACATACTTGTACTAAACTGTCGCCTGATTACAAATATATATGTAGGGATAAATATTCTGCTTATATTTATTCCTCTATCTATTAATGAAACTTAGTACATAGTACACCGTAGACCCAATTAAGGGTCTATTTTTATTTTACGTAGAAAGTATAAAATCTAAGAATTTATACAGAGAAAGAGAGAGGATGTTATGAATGAAGAAATAATTTATAAAGTAAATACAAAAGTATTAAAGAAAGCTATAAATGATAAATATGGAAGTATACCTAATTTCGCAGCACAAACAAAATACAATAAATCAAGTATTTATAATTGGTTCAAAAGTGAAGTAATAAGTGCCAATATATTATTTGAAATGGCAGAAGTGTTAAGTATAGATGACTTAAATACATTGAGAAAAAAAGAAATTATATATAGTCAAATATAAAAATATAGGAGGTAATATCGTGAATTGTGAACTTTTAGTAAATATAGATGATATAAAGAGTATGTTGAATATGCATCACGATGAAGATGATAATGTTTTAGCAGAAGATTTAAAATCTATACAAAATGAGTTATTAAATGGTAGAACATTAGACAGTCTAACACAAGAAGAAATAGAGGATATCAAGTACTCTATAAGATTAGAAATAAGAGAAGTATATAATGCACAAGAGCAAATTAAGATAAGTAAGTATACAGAGAATAAGAAACTTATTGCAAGTGGAGGATGGAACTTATGATGGTTGGTAGAGCTGAACTTAATAAGATAGTAGATGTAATAGAAAAGAAAACAGAGATTGATGATAATGGATTTACTATTGAGGAATATGTTGTTGTAGGTAGAGTTAAAGCTAAAGAATTAGCTATTAATTATAAGGATAAGGAGGACAGACCGATACCAATTAATATACATCAAAGAGAATTGTTAGTAGTTATGCCAAAGAAGAAGATTGATTATCACAATATGATTAAGTATGAGGATATAACTTATTCTATTATAGCTATTAAGTATATGAATGATAGAAGATATGTAAAGTTATTACTACAAGAATAATAAATAGATTGCTTAGAGTATAGAGAGTATCGAAAGATATTCTCTTTTTTAGTACCCCCTTGGGGTAATGGGCATTGGGTGAAAGAAACCGAAAGACTGATGATGGGATGCGTAAAAATAAACCATCCGAGTACTTTTTTTTAGTAGTTTTACAATTGGTTTATGTTGGTAAATTACTATATTTATTATTATACACGAATAGTGAAACAGTTGCAAATAGTAAGTTTAATTAGAAAGTAGAGGTAAAAAAATGAGTAAAAGAAAAGACCCAAGTAGGGTAACAGGTAATCACTTAAGTAAAGAAACTAAAGGTGAAATGATTGCAAAGAAGAAGGAAATAGCTAGTAAGCTAGATATAGATTTAATAAGCAATATGAATGAATATCCTAAGATATTTAAAAATCAAAGGGGTATTGAAACTAAGGAAAGTAAAGCATTGAAAAAAGAGTGGCGAAATAAATTTGATTATTATAGAAACACCATCTTTAAACAAGAGGACTATCCAGGGCAATATGCAAGTGACAATGACATTGAAAAGTTAGCAAAGTTAATAATGCTAGAATATAGAGAAATGGATTTAGTGTATAGAATTGCAACTTCATTTGATGATGAAGAACAAGGAAAACTATCAACTACTTTAGGTAAGGTATCTACAAAAATTAATTCTATAAAGAAAGCCTATCCACTAGATGCAGAAAGTATAAGTGCTTTAGCAAGTAATGTAGATACATCAATTAAAGATGTAGACCCTATGACATTGTTAGAAGAAAAGAAAGCAAGTGAAAAAGAAGAAAAAAGACAACAGTTAAAAATGAAACTTGATAAAAAGCGAAATAGTGACAGTAATAATACGGTAGGTGAGTAATATGGAACAACAAGACCTTATAGGTTTAGAATGGGCTAAACAAGTCCTTAGAGGTGAATTTAAGGCTAATAAGTATATAATACTTGAATGTGCTAGATATGTAAAACGTATTGATGATGAATATGTAGATGATAATGAAGGTAGCTACTATTACTTTGATTTTGATGAAGTGGAATATATATATGATTTGTTATCATTGATAAATTATAGTACGGGATTTTATACGGGAGAACCTATCATAAATCATATAGCAGGATTTCAAGCAATGATATTAGAAAATTTATTCGGATGGATACACATCGATAATGGAAAAAGACTTATCACAGATGCAGTTCTACTTATAGGTAGAAAGAGTGGTAAGTCTTTTTTATGTGCATTATTAGAAATTCTTCTTATGTTGACGGGTGAAAAATTCCAACAACACGCTGTTGGGGCTAAGACAAGAGATATATCTGCAATAGTAAAAAGAGAAACAGAACAATTGATAAAAGCAAACCCAATTTTATTAAAACGTTTCAAAGTACAACGAGATAAGATTATATGTAAATCCAACGAGAGTTTTATGAGAAATTTATCGGGAGAGAGCAACAACGTGAACGGCTTATTACTTACATCATATATAGTCGATGAAGTTGCTAATATGAAAGACCACGAAGTTATAGGTGCTTTAAGGCTTTCTCAAATGAGTACAAAGCAAAGGTTAGGGATACATATATCAACGGCTTATAACCTTGAAATAAATGCAATGAGGGATTTATGCGACCTTCATAAAAAGAACTTAGATGGAATAACTGACGATATTCATTCTTTTGGATTGATATTTGAACTTGATGAAGGTGATGATTATACAGATGAAAGTAACTGGGTAAAGGCTTCACCACTTCAAATGAATTTGGAAGATGGTATATCATTTATGAGAAGTGAGTTTAAAAAGGGATTAGAAGTACCTGAGAAAATGAAAGAGTTTAGGATAAAACTTCTAAATCAATGGATTAGTACGCAAGATGGTGAACAATACGTAGCTTTAGATGATTTTAGAAAATGTAGAATATTGGAATATGATTGGTACGGGAAAGATGTCTATATTGGTTTGGATTTAGCAGTATCAGATGACAATGTAAGTTTTGTAATGGCTACTCACGATACTACATTAGGCAAAAACGTATATAAGCCTTTCGTGGTTGTTCCAAGTGACAAGATAAGTGACAAGATGAAGAATGAAAAAGTTGATTATCAGATGATGATTGAACAAGGACTTTGTTATTCGTGTGGTGATAAGAAAATTGATGATGAATTTGTAGTACAGAAAGTAATTCAACTTCAAGATGAATACGGGGTAAATATAAAACATATTGGATATGACCCAGCATTCTCAAAGTATGTAGCTAAGAGATTAGATGAAGAAGGATTTGCAATTATGGAAGTATATCAAAGTGCATCGAACTTACATCTTTGTACTAAAGGATTTAAAGATGATGTATTAGAAGGTAAATTTGCATATGAAAAAAATAAGCTATATGAAGAAAATATAGTTAATACAAAAGAAGTTCGTGATGCTAATTTAAAGACAAAATTAGAGAAAAAGAAATCAAGAGGAAAAATAGATATGGTTGTAGCATCTACATTCGCAAAATGTATGATACAGGTACACGAAGAAGAAGATAATGAAATAAATGTTTTCATATTATAGAAATTAAAATAAACTACATTAGGTTCAATGAGCCGATGTGGTTATTATATTTTAGGAGGTAATTATGATTTATATATGCAGTAAATGTAAGAGTGAAAAAGTTAATATTGAGGACAAAATATTATGTCCCAAGTGCCATAAGAAATATATAGATGAACTTAATGGAGTAAAAGAGCCGAAGCAAAGACATCCATTTGAGGGTGAAAAAGGTATGAGATTTAAAAATAGATTTTTAGCAGAGTTTGGTGAGTGTTGTGAAAGATGTGGTACAACATATAGAAGTATATTACAAGTACATCACGTTAAGCCATTCAGTAAATTCCCACACTTATCTTATGATTATGAAAACCTAGATGTATTATGTAAAAAATGTAATCAACATATTGGAAATAGTGGGCTAGTGGATTATGAAAGAAAAATAAAAACGGAAACGTTTAATTTATAGGAGGTAAAAGCTTTATGAAATATACAAATTTAGATAAAGTAGTTAAAGTGAAATTAGATATCTCAAAAAATGATTGGGATAATGAAGAAAATATTCAAGATATAGAATTTAATCAAGGCGATGTAGATACATCTTACTTAGAGATTGAAGTTGTAAATAATGATTTAACGGTAGACCTAGCAAATAAGAAAATAATATGTGATATTATAAGTCCTAAGATGTGTAAAATATCTCAAACAGAATTTAATTATAGATTAGTTATTTATGGCAATGTAATTAAGCATAAATTAAATTCTGATATGATAAGTGAAAGAGGTACATATAAGATACAATACTCAATATTAGATTTAGAAACAAACGAAAGAAAATACTTAACTAGATTTAAATATAAAAGTACAGAATGCTTATTTAATACAACTGAAAGTAAACATAGGCAAGAAGTATTTATAGAGATATTTAAAGAATTGTCAACAAAACTAAATGAGGAACAAGTTAGAAGTTTAATAGAGGTAGCCGTTGAAGGTGGTATAGATTTAAGTGGATATGCAAAGGTAGACCATAGTCACAATTATATGACATTCTATCAAAACTCAGTTTTAGCAACTACATTTAATAATGGAGATATAATTTGTAGAGAAGTTGGAGGTACAATATAATGAGTTTGTCAATGTCGCCAATTCTTCCAATTAAAATAACAGGGATTGGAAAAACAATTCAGAAAGTAGATGTAAAAAATGAAACTACTTATGGTATGACACAAACCATTACACTTACATATAATCGAGATGTAGCATATCAACTTCATCATATATTGACTGGATATGATGGGTTTAGACTTGAATATAATATGTCACCTATGGATTATAAAGTGGTATATATGATAGACGAAAACTTTATTTATACAATTAGTTCTTCGAAACTTAATAGTACTACTACAGCTATACACAGGATTGAGTATGATAAAAATACTTTATTAGAAGTAAAAAGGTTTTCGACTAATCATACATTGCACCAAGATATATTTTTCTTTTGGAGGAAAACAAACGACCAAGAATATCCATATGAATTAGTGAGTAGAGATGGGTTTATTATTAATCCATCAGATACTACTGATGGTAGATGGCATTATAGAATGCACAAAGATAAAGTTAAATATATGTGTATGGGGTTAGGTCATCTTGGTTCGTGGGCTTCATCACCAGGAGTTGTTACTGGTAATATACATTATGTGCAAGGATTAATTAATAGTGAATTACACAATACTAATGCACCTTCAATAGACCCTTCAATTTCAACTAAAGCAATTACCCAGTTTATAGATGGACAAGAACATAGATTTTTAACAGAAGATATGGTTGTAGACCCTTCTAAAGTAGATGTATCTAAAGCAATAACATTACATCCATCAGCTCCAAAAATACTAACGGAAGAATGTTTAAATGTAGCTACTACATTAGAAGAAAGACCAATACTAGAATGTGTAAATCCGATAATAGGTATTGATACAACTTGTGAAGGTTGTGATAAGTTAGGATAGGCTTAATTGCTTGTCCTATTTTTTTTATGTCTATTTACTTGGGAAATATTACGAAAAAATGTTACATAAAATTGGTAAATATGTATAATTCCAATAAAGGAGAAATCAGAATATGTTTAAATTATTCAGACATAAAGATTATAAGGACAAGTACGGATTATATTATGTGTATATTCATATATACAAAAACAAGGTTATATATATAGGTAAGGGTAGCAGAGCAAGAGGTCGTGATTTTGCAAATAGAGATAGTAGATACAAGGAACACATAAATAAAATAGGTAAAGATAAAGTGACCACTTATATTATAGAAGAAAGTTTTGATGAAGAACTGATGATACAGTTGGAAATGCTTGTCCACGAATTGATTTTGTATGAAGGATATAAATTATTTAGTAAGCCACAGTTTGGTAAGCACGGATGCTTAAAGGGAAGGACTTTTTCAGAAGAAACAAAATCTAAGTTATCAAAAGCAAGAACGGGTAAAAAGCATAACCAAATATCAAAAGATAAAATAGGGGAAGCACGAAAAGGTTCAATATCAACATTAAGAAGAAATGTAGTACAATTAGCATTAGATAGCACTTTTATAAATGAATACGATAATATTAGGGAATTAGATGAATTAGGCTTTCACAATTCGGCAATAGTGATGTGTTGTAAGGGTCACCGAAATAAACATAAAGGATATAAATGGATGTATAAAGAAGATTATGCTTTAATTAATACTAATAAAAAGGAACTATAAAATATATATTAGATAAAATAAGAAAATAATGCTTGAACCTGTCCAAATCTTATAGTATCATTATCTATATAAAATATAGAAATTATAGTGCTTTTAAATAATTAAAGCCTATTTTCGCTCTAAGTTAAGTATAAGACAGGCTTATGTTATCAAACGCTAACGTATTAATATTAGATGACCCTACAAACCACCTTGACTTGGAAAGTATAACATCTGTAAATAAGGGTCTTGAAAGTTTCAACGGAGTTATGTTATTTAACTCTCATGACCACCAAATCATTC
>NZ_JBOFOR010000315.1:0-3892 GCF_051659545.1 Romboutsia sp.
TAACAGATTTTTTTCTAGTATCGCTGTAGTAAAAACAGCAATAAATAAATTTATCGACGAAATAAATAAAGTTCCTACAAATACAATAGATAGACTATGTGTAAGAATGTAGAAACTCTATTAGAATATATATATTTTAAAAAAGAAGAGAAAATAATTTATAAGGAGAATTACTATGAAAAGAATAATGATAAATAACTTAAATAAATATATGGAAAATAAAGTAAATATACAAGGATGGGTACATCGTGTAAGAAAATTAAAAGCAGTAACCTTTCTTATACTAAGAGATAGAACAGGTTTAGTTCAATGTGTACTAGAAAACAATCTAATTGATTCTAGCTCAATAAAATTAGAATCAGTAGTATCAATAATAGGAACAGTTAAGGAAAGTAACAATAAACTTAATCTCTATGAAATAAATGTTGAAAATATAGAAATTATAAATAGTTGTAAAGAGGAACTGCCTATTGAACTAAATCAAAATAATTTAGATGTAAATTTAGAAACAATGTTAAATAATAGAGCTTTAAGTTTAAGACATGAAAAAATTAGTGCTATATTTAAAATACAAAATCTTATAGTTCAAGGATTTATAGTTGGAATAAAAAAAGATATCGCCCCCGTCAAGAATGCGATATCTCATAGTGAAAGTAGTGGATTTGTTGAAGGAAACAACAACAAATTCAAACTCATAAAACGTATTTTATATGGTAGAGCTAATTTAGTCAACCTTTTTAAGAAATGTTATGTAACATTTCAGGTAAAACGTAAGGATTTTAGCTTGCAAAAATTAATAAAGACGAATGCATTATATTAATACATTCATCTTTATTAAATTAGGGTTATTTACCCAAAGTTGAGTAAGAACCTCTATTTTTAGATAGCTCCTTTTGTTTATGATTTTAAGAATTAAATTTATGAGACTTTATTATAAAACATACCAACTTCATCTTTTAAAAATAAGCTGCCTAAAATACCACCTATT
Organism: Romboutsia sp.; assembly: GCF_051659545.1. Lineage (GTDB taxonomy): Bacteria > Bacillota > Clostridia > Peptostreptococcales > Peptostreptococcaceae > JBOFOR01. Next base: position 989 of record NZ_JBOFOR010000315.1, read on the forward strand.
ATAGCTGGTATTAACCAGTTGAATCCTAACTTATCAAAAGGAAGGATATGAACAAAGCTCATACTTATACCAAGGCTATCAATAACAGTAAGTAAACTTATAAGTAAAGTAGCATAGGCAGCACCTTTAAATGTTGAATTTTTCGTAATTATATTACCAAAAGAACTCATTAATACTAAGACAATCGATACAGGGTATAAAACTGTTAATATAGGAGCTGCAATAGAAATTATTTTATCAACACCTAAGTTAGAAACTATTGCACTAAATACACAAATTGAAGTAACTAAAAATTCATATTTAACTTTCTTACTACTAAGATCTTCAAAGTACTTAGCAGTAACAGAAGTTAATCCTATAGAAGTAGTAAGACAAGCAAATGCAACAACCACACCTAATAAAATAGTACCAGTAGATCCTAACAGGTGATTAGTTATATTAATTAGTAAAGCAGTTTGAGATATAGATGTATCATACATATTAGAAACTGTAGCACCTAAGTAAGTTAATCCACCATAAACTAATACAAGTCCTAATCCTGCAACTAAAGAAGCTTTTACTGTAAGATTAGCATTTTCTTTTTTATCTTTATAACCCTTAGTTAAGAATGAAGTCATAATAAGTGTTGTAACACCACCTACACCAAGAGCATCCATTGTTTGGTATCCTTGAGTAAGACCTGTTGCAAATAAACTATCAGAGTTAGTAGTGTTTTTTAAATCACCAATAGGAGAAAGGATTCCTTTTCCGATTAAGAATGCTAGTGCAATTAAAAGCACTGGAGTTAAAAATTTACCTATAATATCCATAACTTTTGTTGGCTTAATTGTTAATAAGAATGTTAAACCAAAGAATAAAATAGAGAATACAGCTGGATTAAATGAGTTAAATAATGGGGCAATACTCATTTCATAAGTTGTTGCAGCTGTTCTTGGTATAACTAGAATTGGTCCTAAGCAAAGCATCATAAGAAATTCTAAACCAATACCAAATTTCTTTCCTGCTTTTCCAACTACAGCTTGGTAAGAACCAGCCTTTGCCACAGCATTAATTGATAAAAGTATAATACCAATATCAGCAAGAACAAAACCTAAAAAGCTTGTTAACCACCCCGTACCAGAAGTCATTCCTATGTATGGTGGGAATATTAAGTTACCTGCTCCAAAGAACATTGAAAATAGTGCAAAACCTATAATAATAATATCTATATTTTTCTTCATAATTCTACCTCTTTCCTGAATAAGTTTTAATAATACTATTTACTTTGTTTTACTACATTATTTTAAGAAGTGGATAATTATATACAAAAAGCCACATAGTATAAACTATGTGGCTTTTATTTGCCTAGGATACAAAAAGCCACATAATATTTTTCTATGTGGCTTACATTATAAATTAACCTTAGCCATCATAGATACAAAACCAATAGTTTGCATCTATGAGGAATCTCTATCATAAATACAAACCTAACTAAAATAACTAAAGTAATACCATATATTTAATTTTAAATTGTTAGTTAAGTTTGTATTAATTATCATATTAAAAATCTCCTTGTAGTGAATATTTGTAAAATTTATATTATTTAAACTTATTATACATATATGCAGTAAAATTGTAAACAATAAATTGTAAAAAATATCTTTATTATTGAAAATAATTAAGGTGGTGTTTAAAATGACCTTAGCAGAGAAACTATTTATGGAATTTAAGGATTTTACAGAGATATAACTAAAGTTAAAAAATACTTCTAAAAAGATAATATAATTTTTTTCTAAATACAATATATTTTAATCTTGTTTGTAGAATAGCCATTATGAATATTATATAATCAATAAAATATTGTGTCTTTTAGTACTTCTAGTTCTCCTTCTTTAGAATAAAAGTTTTGACAAAGGTCAGTAACTTTTACAATTTCGTTCATTTAAGTCACCCCCATGTAGTTTTAAGACTATATATTATGAGATTAGATAAAAGTATGATTTGTACCAGAATAGATGTATTTTATAATACCAAAATAAAAGTGAGATAGTAGTATAAATTTAGGAAATATTATAATAGAAGACAAATATATAGGTGAGGAATGGCTAATGAATATAAATAATTTTAAATAAAGAAAGTAAAGTAGAAAAACAAAAAAAGAAATCTAGTAAAAAGATAGATATAAAAGAAGTATTAGACAAGCTTTTAAAAGAAGAATTAATAAATATAATAATAGAGCTAAAACAAAAGAACAAAACATTAAAAGATTCAATAACACCACCATTAAATCAAAATCTAATAAGACTACGAGATATACCTAGTTTATTAGCAGTATCTTCTCTAGTTGAATTATTTTCTAGAAAAAATATAGTATCTATATTATTATAAAGAGAGCCTTAGTCAATGACAAAGGCTCTCTGAGACTGTGAAAGTTTTATTTTATATAAAGTCTGTTTAATAATACCTTTAGTGCAGTAAGTTCTGACTTTTCCTTACATCTTCCACAGGATGTTCCTATTTTTGTTTCTTTTACTATACTTTCAACGCTTTTGCATCCATTCTCTTTGGCTTTTATTAAATCTTCTACAGTCACGTTAAAACAGCCACATACTCTGTTGTCCATAATATACCTCCATATATAAGATATATTATATATATACCCACAATATAAAAATATACACTAACAAATAGGATTAAGAAAAAGAGATGAAAAAAATAGGTCGAAAGTTATTTATTACAATAAAAATATAGTATAATATTGACAATATAACAATATAAAAAGCAGGATAAAAATAAAAACAAGTAAAAATTATAATAAAGTATTATGATTGGAGGATTATTATGGCTCTTGGATATTTATTTATATTACTTATAGTTATAATATTAATTAGTGTTATAGGAATTTTAGGATTATATTTTACAAAA
>NZ_JBOFOR010000316.1:0-12175 GCF_051659545.1 Romboutsia sp.
AATTAATGTTAAAGATTCTTTTTTAGATAAAGTTGCAAGTACTTTAAAAACAAGTATAAACTACACTTTAGCATTAGGAAAAGGATTAATATTAGGAGTTATAGGATTTATACCAGTGTTAGTATTATTTATTCCAATAGTACTAGCTATTTACTTTATTATTAAAAAGTATAAAAACAGAAAAAATTCTAATGATAAATAAAGATAACGTTTAAGTAAACCAAAAGATTATTATCTATAAATTAATTAGTTTCCATATTGACAGTTTTGCAATAAAGTTATAAAATCAATAAGATTGTAGCTTTCTTATGAACATAGGAAATTACGATCATTTTAAAACTGTAATAAATATAATTTTTTATATTTGCATAATCATAAAATTAAAATAAAGGATGATAAAAAATGACAGAACAAAATTTAAGCTTGATTGATGAAGTTAAAAGAAGAAGAACTTTTGCAATCATTTCACATCCCGATGCAGGAAAAACTACACTAACTGAAAAGTTCCTATTATACGGAGGAGCAATTCGTGAAGCAGGTTCAGTTAAATCTAGACGATCTCAAAAACATGCAGTATCTGACTGGATGGAAATAGAAAAACAAAGAGGGATATCTGTTGCATCAAGTGTTCTTCAATTTGAATATAACAACTTTTGCATAAATATTCTTGATACTCCAGGGCATCAAGATTTCAGTGAGGATACTTATAGAACTCTTATGGCTGCAGATAGTGCAGTAATGGTTATTGACTCTGCTAAAGGGGTTGAGGATCAAACAAAGAAATTATTCCAAGTTTGTAAAATGAGAGGAATTCCAATATTCACTTTTGTTAATAAAATGGACCGTCAAGGAAAGGATCCTTTTGAATTACTAGAAGATATTGAAAATGTTCTAGGAATTAGATCTTGTCCAGTAAACTGGCCAATTGGTTCAGGTAAAGAGTTCAGAGGAGTATTTAACCGTCATAAAAATAAAGTTGAATTATTTGATGATGGTAACCATGGACAATCTATTGCTAAGACTACAACTGGAGATATATCTGATGAAAAATTCAATACTTTATTAGGTGATGCTCTTCATGACAAACTACTAGAAGATATTGAACTTTTAGATATTGCTGGTGATAATTTTGATTTAGATGGAATATTAAAGGGTGAATTGACTCCTGTATTCTTCGGAAGTGCACTTACTAACTTTGGAGTAGAGCCATTTTTAGAGTCGTTCCTAGAAATAACATCATCACCAAGTCCTCGTAGCAGTAATTTAGGAAAAATTGATCCTAATTCTGAAAACTTCTCAGGATTTATATTTAAAATTCAAGCTAATATGGATAAAAATCATAGAGATAGAATTGCATTCCTTAGAATTTGCTCTGGTAAATTTGAAAAAGGTATGACAGTAAACCATGTACAAAGAAATAAAAAGATTAAACTTGCTCAACCTCAACAGTTTGTGGCTCAAGACCGTGTTATAATAGATACAGCTTACCCAGGGGACATTATAGGAATACACGATCCAGGTATATTTAATATAGGGGACACTTTAAGTGAAAAGCAAGGAAAATTAGAATACACAGGTATACCACAATTTGCTCCTGAACATTTTGCAAGAGTATCTACAAAGAATGCTCTTAAGAGAAAGCAGTTTGTAAAGGGTCTTACTCAATTATCAGAAGAAGGTGCAGTGCAGATATTCAAGCAACCTAACTTTGGTATGGAAGAGCTTATTGTAGGAGTAGTTGGAGTTCTTCAGTTTGAAGTTTTAGAATATCGTCTAAAGCAAGAATACGGTGTTGATATGATGATGAACACATTACCTTATCGTCATGTACGTTGGATAGAAGCTGATAAATTGGACTCTACTAAATTATCAATGCCAATGGATACAATACTAGTTGAAGATAAAAATAGAACTCCAGTAGTATTATTCCAAAATGAATGGTCTATAAGACATTTTGCTGAGAGAAATGAAGACCTAGTATTAAAAGAAACTTCTTTATAAAATTAATTATAAAAAAGTCATTTATTAAATAGGTAAAATAAACATAAATATGTAAAATAAATAAGTATCAGCAGTGTGTGCTGATACTTATTTTTATGCAAAAGTTAAACATATATATAAAACTAATACCTTATTATTTGCATAAACTAACGTTTTTATCTCCAATGCCCTTACCAGCTAACTTATCTAGCATATCAACAGTCATCTTACTTAAATCATACTCAAACTTAAAGCCCCATTCCTCAACAGCACAAGTAGGGTCAATAGAATTAGGCCAAGACTCAGCAATAGACTGACGAACTGGATCAACATTATACCCAAATTCAAATTCAGGAATGTGCTTTTTAATTTCATTAGAAATTTCCTCAGGATCAAAATTCATAGCAGTTATATTAAAGGCATTTCTATGAATAAGCTTAGAGCCGTCAGCTTCAATTAAATCAACTATAGCACTAAGTGCATCAGGCATATACATCATATCCATCTTTGTACCACTAGCTATAAAAGAATTATACTTCTTATTTTTTAATGCTTCATAATATATATCAACAGCATAGTCAGTAGTACCACCACCAGGAGGTGTTACATAAGATATTAAACCAGGAAATCTAACACCTCTAGTATCAACTCCAAACTTTTTGAAATAATAATCACACAATAATTCACCGGCAACCTTTGTTACACCGTACATAGTACTAGGTCTTTGGATAGTATCTTGAGGAGTTAAATCTTTAGGAGAACTTTCACCAAAAGCAGCTATAGAACTAGGAGTAAATAATTTATAATTAAACTCTCTACATACTTCTAAAATATTAGTCAAACTGCCCATATTAAGCTTCCAAGCAAACTGTGGTTTTTGCTCACCAACAGCAGAAAGTAAAGAAGCTAAATGTATTACAGTATCTATTTCATATTTTTTACAAAGAGAAGCTAAAGATTTGTCATCCATAACATCTAAGTTTTCAAAAATACCATTAGTAACAACTTCGCTATTAGGTATAGAACGTATATCAGTACCTATTACATTGTCAACTCCATATTCATTTCTTAATTTAACAATTAATTCAGATCCAATTTGACCTAAAGCACCAGTTACAAGAACCTTTTTCATAGTATATCCTCCCAATAAATAAATTTATATTATACCAAGCTCTTTTCCTACTTTTTCATAAATAACAAGTGCATTATCCAACATTTCTTTGCTATGGGCAGCTGTTGGCATATTTCTAACTCTACCAGTTCCTTTAGGTACAGTAGGGAATACTATAGACTTAGCATAGACACCTTCCTCAAAAAGCCTCTTACTGAATAATTGAGTTTTAGCTTCATCGCCTATAATACAAGGAGTAATAGGAGTTTGACTATTACCAATATTAAAGCCTAAAGAGTTAAGGCCTTTTTTTAGATAATTTCCATTTTTCCATAATCTATTAACATAAGAATGGTTATTCATAAGTAGTTCTATAGACTCAGTACAAGCAGCTGCAGCTCCTGGAGTCAAGGCAGTTGAAAATAAGAAAGGTCTACCCCTCACCTTAAGCCAATCAATAAGGTCGCGACTTCCAGCTACATATCCACCAACAACACCTATAGCTTTTGATAAAGTACCTACTTGAAAATCAACTTTATGAGATAATCCAAAACGCTTACAAGTACCAGCACCATTACCAGTAACACCAGAGCCATGAGCATCATCAACATAAGTAATTAAATCAAAATCTTCTGCTATTTTAACTATTTCATCAAGCTTAGCAATATCACCATCCATAGAAAATACTCCATCTGTTATTACCATGATTTTATTGTATAAATTACTTTCCTTTGTAAGTTTTGCTTTTTCCCTTAAATCATTCATATCAGAGTGCTTATATCTAATTACAGTTGCCCCTGACAACCTACATCCATCAATAATAGAAGCATGGTTTAACTCATCAGATAAAATAGCATCATTCTTGTCCATTACGGCAGAAATAGCCCCCATGTTACAATTAAAACCTGATTGAAAAGCAATTGCAGCTTCAGTTCCTTTAAATTTGGCAATAGTATTTTCTAGTGTATCATGAACAGTAAGAGTACCATTAATAGTTCTAACAGCACCAGCGCCAACACCATATGTATTTACTGCATCAATTGCAGCCTTTTTTAATCGAGCATTAGTAGCAAACCCAAGATAATTATTAGAAGATAAGTTTATTAAACTTTTATTATTTATAGTAATAATTGGACCATTAGAGCTTTCAAGTGAATCTATTTTATTATATAGACCATTTGACTTTAAGTCATTTAAGTTTTCTGTTAGAAAAATATTTAATGCATTCACAATATTTCCTCCTCTAAGTAAAAAATTCGCTTCGCTCATATCGCCAACGGCTCTGCCCGTTGCTAAAAATCTTTTTTACTTTCACTAAGTATGTTGACATTGCTTAAATGTAGTAACGTACCCACAGTTTTTTAGGCAATATAATTTCCTTAAGCGTAAAAAATTATATATATAATTTATATCTGTTATATAGATATGTCCCAAAATAGAAAATATACCAATCAGCTTTAAATTTTGAAGCGGTATCTTAAATGAAGTATAAAATAAAGTACTCGTTTATATATGAATAGCAAATGCTATATTTTGTGTGCAAGTATTTATTTATAAATAATATTAAGTATAGTTATGAAATTTATGCTACAAAATATGATATAGTATCATAATCTACACATTTATAGGAGGCTTTTATATGGATAAGAAAAAAATCATATCTACTACATTAATGTTTATCGTTGTAGTAGGATCAGTAGTTTTGTTTAAATCTGTGTTTGGAGATAAAAACATATTAGTTGGTATTGCAGGAATTACAGCTGCACTTTCTCTTTTAGGAACGGACTACTCCCTAAACCCGATAAGAAACACAATCTACTTCATTATTCTAGAGATAGGATTAGGTCTTGCTGCTTTTATAACTTCATTAAATCCATTGTTGGCCTTAGTTACAACTTTTGTAACTATATTTTATATATTATATGTATTTACATATAATACTAAAAAACCAACTTATGTAGCTTTTACATTAGGTTATTGCTTTATGGTTTATACTCCAGTAACTATTCAAGAGATGCCATTAAGACTATTAGGCTTAGCATTTTGTGGATTGGCAATAATGATACTTCAGATAGTAGTTAATAAAAATAGGCTAAAAAAACAAACGGTATCACAAATTGCTGTAGCAGTAAATTCAATAAGTAAAGAAGTATCTTTAATTTTAGCAAAAGCAAGTAATAAAGACAGAAAAGAATTAAATTTTACTACTCATAAAAACTTGAAAAATTTAAATGAAACATTGTATGAAGTAATAGATAAAAATTATAGCAAACTATCACATTCATTAATTCAAAACTTTTTTATAGCTCAGTTTTTAGAAAGCTTAAATATAGAATTAAATAAACTAAACAAGGATACTGGAGTAGATAAAACACAGCATTTTTGTAAAATATTAGACCTATTAATGAGTATAGAAAATTTCATAGGTAATAAAGAAAACTTAGATTATTTATTACATAGCATTGATAAGTATTTAGAAGTTAAGGATTTTTCAACATCTAATAATTATGTGGAATACAAAATATATACCCATGCATCAATATTAAAAATCGAATTAGAAAATACTAAAACACAGGATGTATCTGAAATAGTTGATCATCATTTTACTACTAATCTAATAACTAGCTTAGATAGATTTAAAAATAATATTAATAAAAACTCCTTAAAATTTACTTTTGCTTTTAGAGGAGCATTGGTCATAAGCTTAGGAATTTTTATAGTAAGTGCTTTTAAAATCGAGAATGGTAAATGGTTAGTTTTTAGTTTAATATCAATAGTTCAACCATATTTAGATACAAGTAAGGCTAAAGGTAATGAAAGAATCTTAGGTACACTTATTGGAATAGTAATCTTTGAAGTAGTATTCTTTATTGTTACAGATACTACGGCTAGAACTATGATAATTCTTTTAGTAGGATATTTAAATAACTACCAAAAGAATTATAGAAATCAAATGATATGTACGACTATATCAGCATTAGGTTCAGCATCCATTGGTTTAAGCATCAGTATATTGGGAGTTGAAAGATTAACATTTGTGTTGCTAGGAACTGTAATAGCTTTATATGCCAATAAATTAATATTACCTTATAAGGCATCTGATGCAGTAAAGTCTAGTATTAAACAATTAATAGGCCTTAATAAAAAAATTATTTCAATAGTATACAAAAAGGGAATATGGTCAAGTACCTCTAATTATGATTTAGAAGCTTTAATAAGTATCAATAAATTACTTACAAAATTAATAGATTCTAACAATAATATGTTAACTTCCAAAGAAGTAGATGACTTTATTTATAATCAACATGAGTTTGTAAATGATATAAGAATATTAGCAAACCTATTTGAATACTATGAAAAAAATAGATCGAAAAAATTAAGATTATCTTATCATATTGATTATTTAAATAACAAAGAGCTTTCTAATGACGAAATTTTAGATTATATTAATAATTTAGATGATAATCTAGCGCAGCTTATTTTAGTTAATCTAATTAGCATCAAAGAAAATTTAGCTATATCAAAAAAAATATCAAATAGTGCTATCAAATCTATTTAAATAAAATATACCCCCTTAAGATTATAATTCATAGCCTTAAGGGGGCATAGCTAAGTTATTATTGATGAACTTTTTTTCTTTATTATAGCAATTCTTTTAGTTGACTGCTTATCTAGTAACCACAAAACTCATTTTCTAATATTGTATATATTTCTTCTTATAACTATACTGTTGTTCATTAAAAATAAATTATTTAAATAATTAAAATAGATTCCTGGTGTTATTATTCCATTTAATACTAATGCATCTATACCTGCTGCTCTTAATGATGTATATATATTGTCAAAAAATGTATATATATAATGTATTATATATAGAATGCTATACAAAAAGTATTAAACATGTCGTATATAATACATGATATAGATCAAAAAGCTAAACAGGGGGAGAGGGAGAAGCTTGCTCAATTTAATTTTTTCGAAATTAGAAGATAATAAAATATTATTAGCAATAAAAGATGGAATGATTTTGGCTATTCCAACTATCATGGTAGGTTCTTTGGCATTATTACTTAAATCATTACCAATTGAGCAATATCAATATTTCATCAAGAATGTTTGTAAGGGAGTTATAATGCAAACTGGACTTTTACATCTATTATAGTATCTATTTCATCTTCTGTATTATTTATTAAAGTAAATGGATTTATGGAAAAAAAGCGTAAATATCATATTGAAGGAATGAATATGGAATTTAATGAGGCATTGATATTAATTACTCCATTTATTTTGGTAATATCAACTTTTTCAATTTTGCATTTTATAATGATCAATATCTTTGGAAATGTAAATTTTCAGCAAATGTTTACTGATTTTATTAGTAATGAGTTTACCAATCATGGAAGAACTTTGTATAGTGCATTATTATTTATGTTTGTAAGACAAGTAATGTGGTTTTTGGGGATTCATGGTGGAAATGTTATGCACACTACTGCCGTTCAAGTATTTGAAGAAGGAATGAAAGTTAACATACAGTTATTAAGTGAAAATATGCTGCCTACTGAAATATTTACTAAGACTTTTTTTGATACAATGACTCTTTTTGGTGGAAGTGGTTCACTACTTTGCTTTATACTAGCAGTATTAATAGTTAGTAAGAAAAAAAGCATGAGAAAAATAATAAAAGTAGCAACATTACCTGCAATTTTTAATATGAACGAAATACTTATATTTGGAGTACCGATTGTGTTAAATCCAATACTATTTGTACCATTTATACTTACTCCAATGGTATTAATAATTACTAGTTATACTGCAATGAAGACAGGTTTAGTACCATATGCAACCAGTCCAGCACAATGGACTACACCTATTTTTATAAGTGGCTATATAGTGACTGGCTCTATTAGAGGAAGCTTATTGCAACTTTTTAACTTGATAATTGGAACACTATTGTATATACCATTTGTAAAGTTATTAGAGGCAAGAGACTTTAATAAACTGAAGCTTAATATTAATAATTTGATTAATTTAGTAAAACAATGTGAATCTAAAGGTGAAGATACTAATCTATTAGATAGCAACGGAAAAATAGGAGAAATTTCTAAAATATTATTAGATGATTTAGACTATGCAATAAAAAATAAAGAAATAAAAGTTTATTACCAACCACAAGTAAATTACAATGGAGAGATAATAGGTGTTGAAGCATTACTAAGATGGAATCATTCAACAGTAGGCAATATGTATCCTCCTTTAGTTATATCACTTGCAAAGGAAGGTAAAATACTAAATGAACTAAGTGATTATATTTTAGATGAATCCTGTAGGACTTTACAAGCTATTCAAAAAATGTTTAATTCTAACATCAAAATGTCAGTAAACATATGTGCAGAGCAGTTGAATAGTATGCATACTTTGCCTGAGCAAATTGAATCAAAAATATTGAAATATAATATAAATCCATATAGCTTAGGTATAGAAATAACAGAGCATTCAGCTTTACAGGGTGGAATTTTAGTAAAAGAAAAAATTAAGAGTATTAGAAAATTAAAAGTATTCGTTATTATGGATGACTTTGGGATGGGACACAATTCATTACTATACTTAAAAAATCATGATTTTGACATTGTAAAAATAGATGGTTCATTAGTACGTGAAATATTGATTAATGAAATAAGTAGGGAAATTTTAAGTACAATTGTTCAATTATCTCAAACTTTAAATTTTGATACAATTGTAGAATATGTAGAGACAAAAGAGCAAGTAGAAGTATTAAAACATTTAGGTTGTGAAAATTATCAAGGATATTACTATAGCGAACCTTTACCTTATAATGAATTAATAAAATATTTAAATGAAAATATAAACAATGGATAAATTTATTCAGCTAGATTTATTTGTAGTATATAGTAAGTATAGAAAAAAGCTTGATTAGAATGAATTATAGAAGTTTAAAATAATGGGGGGATCAAAAAAACCTACAGATATAGATGTAGTACTTAAATTTTAGTTTCATCGAGATATAATATCACCATTTGAATCTTTAAATTTATTGGTTAATTAGGATTTTGCTTTGAGTTTATGCATAAAATAATTGTATGTTTATATGAAACTAGTATAGATATGCTGAAAATTATCATAAACAAAGAAGGAGGTTTATATGCCGAACTTAATATTATTACAAGAACATATACCTAAATTAATATTGGCAGCTATTATTGGCGGAGCAGTTGGTTTAGAGCGTAGTAATCGTGGTGTTGGGATAGTTGGATATGGAACACTTGCAATTATAACTATTGGATGTACTTTACTTACCATTCTATCAGTGCATGCTCTTGATGGTTCAGATCCTTCAAGATTAATAGCAAATATAATTAGTTCAATTGGTTTTCTTGCGGGTGGAGTGATTTACACTAGAAGAATAGATAATGATAAAGAGCTAGTTGGATTGACTACTGGAACCGTAATTTTTACACTTTCTGCTATAGGTATAACTATAGGGCTTGGATATTATGGATTAGCAATTGTAACAGCTGTATTAGTTGAGTTAAATATATTAATTTCAAAATTAATAAAAAAGAGTCGTAAAAATGATAATAATGATAATGATGATATGGAGTAGTGCTTATAATATTAATACTACTAGAGTTTATACAATAAAATATATTTGCATAATCAAATAATACAACCTTTTGTTATAAAAAAGCTATTATATATTCATTGGATGATGAATAAAATTATCAAGAGCTTAAAATATAAAAAGGGAGGAATAGGAGTATATGAAAGTAATATTACCCCAAAGCGCAGTTGATTTATTGAAGGATGTAATAAGTGATCGTAGCGACGAACCAGCTACTATAAGAGTTTATTTTGTAGGATTTGGATGCTGTGGTGCTTCCTTTGGTATTGCACTTGATAAAAAGAGTGAGCAAGATTTTGAATATAATATAAAAGGATTATGTTTTATAATGAATAAAGATGAATATGATAAATATGGAGATATAACTATATCAGAAGTTGGTGAAGGGTTTGTTATAAGTGTTGAGAGAATGCCTGAAGGCGGAGGGAACTGCGGAACTTGTTCTGGTTGTAGATAATATCATAATATCTTGATAATTAAATCATAATATTATATAATATATATAAGTAAATATTCCCTTGAAGGGGAGTAGCTTTCACATACGTGATAATTAATCGTCATTTAGGAGTAATCCCGGTTGATTAGCAAGAGTTTTAAACTTGTTAGCAAGACCTTCAAATATTTATTCATTAGTATATGAATTTATGTTTGTTGGTCTTTTATTATTTTGATTTATTTTTGAGGAGGAAACATGAGTAATTTAGATTCAGACCCCGGGGCCTTGGTACCCAAATTATTGTTAATAGTAATACTTACAGCGATAAATGCTTTTTTTGCATCAGCAGAAATGGCTATTGTATCGGTAAACAAATCAAAGGTTAAACAATTAAGTAAAGAAGGAAACTCAAAGGCTAAGTTACTTGAGAAATTAACAGAAGACCCAAGTAATTTCTTATCAACAATTCAAATAGGTATAACCTTAGCTGGGTTTTTCTCAAGTGCATCAGCAGCAACAGGTATATCAACGTATATCTCTAATATGTTGCAACCACTTAATATTTTTTACTATAAAGAAATATCAATGATAATGGTAACATTAATACTTTCATATTTTACATTAGTATTTGGTGAATTAGTACCAAAAAGAATAGCTCTTAAGAAAGCTGAAAAAATAGCTTTCTTTTCAGTAAAACCAGTATATGTAATATCTAAGATTACAAAGCCATTTATAAAATTACTGTCATTTTCAACACTTTTAGTACTAAAGATTACAGGAAATAATGATAATGATATTGAAGAAAAGGTATCAAAAGAAGAAGTAAGGTCGTTAATATTACAATCTCAAGAAGATGGGTGCATTGAAAACAATGAAAAGCAGATGATAGATGGAGTGTTTTCTTTTAATGATAAAGTGGCTAGAGAGATTATGACACCAAGAAATAATATGTTTGCAGTAGACATAGATGACAATATAGAAGATATATTAGAAAGTGTCTTAGATTCAAGTTATACAAGAATACCAGCATACAAGGATACTATAGATAATATTATAGGTATTTTATATTTAAAAGACATATTAACAGAGGCCAAGAAAGTTGGTTTTGAAAGTATAGATTTGCAAAAAATATTGCATGAGCCATATTTCATTCTAGAAACACAAAAAACTAATGAAGCATTTAAAAATTTAAAAGAAAATAAAGTTCATCTAGCCTTACTATTTGACGAATATGGTGGTGTATCTGGAATGATAACCATGGAAGATTTGGTAGAAGAGATTATGGGAGAGATAGAAGATGAATATGATAAAGAAGAATCGATTATAAGTCAAGTAGACGAAAATAATTTTTATATAAAAGGTAATTTAGCGGTAAGTGATTTTAATAATATTTTTAATAGTAATATTGAAGTTGGAGAGTACGACACTATTAATGGATATTTGCTTACCACTTTAGGCAAAATACCACATGAAGGAATATCTATTGAATTAGAGGATATTAATTTATTTGTCAATAAAGTTAATAACCGAAGAATTGAAGAGATTAAAGTAAGTATAAAAAAATGTGCAAAAAGCTTATAGCTTTTTGCACATTTTTAATTTAAAGCCAACGTGTATAGCAATCCATTGCAATTTATATAATAGATTTTGACTTAATATATTTAAAATAATCATCTGGAGGTATATTCCCAAGTCCTGGGTGATTACATCTTAATAAAGCCTCTACACCAACAACTTTCTCTTTTTTATTAACTTGAGGTTGATACTCTAAATAGAAGGCTTTATTTTTTGCCAAGTTATTTGATAAAAATACAACTATTGAGTTTGACAAAACTCCTATATAGTCTTCTCGTTTTGTTAAAACTTTTATATTACTAGACAGTCAAAAGTTCTAAAAAAAAATAACCCTTTTATATAGATTTATAGTATCCTAAAAGTTACAACACAGAAAGGATAAAATCTATTAAAGAGTTATTTACATATAATAACACATTATTTAGATTGATAC
>NZ_JBOFOR010000317.1:0-7707 GCF_051659545.1 Romboutsia sp.
AAAATAGGACTAAACATTAAATTATAAACTGTTTCAAATATCTTTCTAGATAGTATATATGTTATGAATAATGGACTTGTTAATATTATCCAATTGGTTACTATATTATTATTCCAGGTAGGTATTAAGTAAAATATAATAAGTACTACATAAATATGGAAGCTATAAATATACATAGTAGATTTTCCCATTCCAGTATAAAAAGTTTTTTTATTTGGTATTATCTTACAAATAAATAGACTCAATAGTATGCTTACTACATACAATATTAATCTATATGTAAGTCCTTGATAAAGATTTATACTTAGCTCCGAGTAAGAATAAGAACCATACAAAAAACGATAGTCTAAAATATTATTTTCAGATATAAACAACGCTAATATAAAAAATGCTATAACCCCTAAAGTAGCTAATTTCTCATTAAAATTAATATTAGAGGATACTTCATTTAACTTCTTCATATCTGCATAGTACCCTAATAAAAAGAAAGGTAAAAATACTATAGTTCTAGAAAAAGATAATATACTACCATTAGAGATAAATCCTACTAATAGACCTAGTAAAAAGCTTATTGGTAATATGTATTTTATTTTAACTAAATATCTAAGTGACATTCTCCAAAAAAATAAACTAAGTAAAAACCATAAAGTCCAACCAGGATATAAAATAGGAATATTAGTTTTTCCTGTATATAAATAAGCTAATGAATACCATATTATATTAAAAATCACATATGGTACTAGTAAACTTTTAAAAAAGATTTTTCTGCTTTTATTTATATTTTTTGAAAGAAAACCTGATATAAATACAAATAAAGGCATATGAAATGAATATATAAACATATAAATTCCCATTAGAGTACTATTTGTTTCGATATATCTTTCTATTAAATGTCCAAAAACCACTAAAAATATAAGGATAACTTTCAAATTATCTACAAAATAAAGATTATTTTTATTTTCTTCTACCATTTATCCACCTCCTTATTAAAGTATATTTTTTATCCTGTTATTTTAGCTTCATTTTCTATTTCTTCAATAAATTCATGTATATACTTCGAATTATTATTTCCAAGTCCTCTAATCATATCAATTGTATATTCATGTTCTGCATCTTGTATTATTTTTAAATTAGTGTTTTCATTGAAGTTTTTTAACACATCAATAAATGAAATAGAGTTTTTAACATTAATAATACTATCGCTATCTCCATGGACACACAAAGTAGGAATATTATATTTTTCCTTTAGTAGGTTTACAGGATTTATATTATTTATGTCTTCATTTCCAATATAGTTTTTAATTAGTTTTTTAGAATAACTAGAGTCACATTCCTCAAAATTTAAAACTCCTGATATAGAAATAAATCCTTTTAATAAGTCTTTATTTATACTATATTTTTTATTTCTATCTTTATCATAAACTAAATGAGAAGCTATTTCTCCTCCTGCAGAATATCCACATATAACTATTTTATTATAACTATTGTTGTTTTTTATATAGTGTTGTAGCGCTCTAAATCCATCTTCAATTTGATGTGGATATTTATATTTAGGAACTAATCTATATCCAACTAAAACCGTTGTATAACCTTTTTTATAAAAGTATTTTCCTATTCCACTATATATAGATGGACTACCATGCCACCATCCTCCTCCATGAATAAAAAAAATAGTAACTTTATTTAAATAGTTAGAATTATATACCTTATAATATTGTCTTTTATTTTTTCCGTATTTGATTTTTTGACCTTTTATTTTGTAATCTTTTATATATGCATACTTTATCATTTTATAAATATTAGTTATTATTCTCTTTAGCCACTTAAATAATTCCATTTAAAATACCTTTCTATAATATCCCATAAAAATTAATAGACATGAATCATTTAAATTCATGCCTTTTATCTTTGTATAAATTCCTAATTATTATCAATTTTAACAGTTTAATTTTATTATTGTAATAATAAAATTAACTTTATATATATATATAAATAGATTATTTATTTTGCTTAATTGCTATTTTCCTCAATAAATCTAAATATATAATTTGAATATTTATTACCTTTTCCTCTCACTATATCTATAGTGTGTTCATGTTCACCATCTTTTATAAGTATTAGGCTAGCAATTTTATTTAAAGACTTTAGCTTTGTTATAAATGAAATGGAATTATCTACACTAATTAAAGTATCCTCCTCTCCATGTATGCATAGAGTAGGTACATTACTTTCTTTATTTAATAAATTTATCGGATTAGTATCTGCTATTTTTTTATTTCCTAAATAATTTTTCAATAATTTTTTTGAATATTTAGAATTACATTTTTTAAAATCTAATACTCCTGATATAGATATAAAACCTTTTATAATATATAGATCTATATTATATTTATTATGTCTCAATGTATCAAAAGCTAAACGAGAAGCTATTTCTCCTCCTGCAGAGTATCCTGATAATATTATCCTTTTATCATTTGGATTATTATCAATATAATGTTTTAAAGCTAAGAAAGCATCTTCTATTTGCTCTGGATAAGTAAATGTAGGTACTAACCTATAACCTACTAATGATGTTGTATATCCATTTTTTAAGAAAAACTTTCCTACACCACTATATAATGAAGGGCTACCTTGCCACCATCCTCCTCCGTGAACAAAAAATATCGTAGGTTTATTTTCATATTTTGATTGGTATACCTTATAACATTGTTTTTTATAATCTCCATATTTTATATTAGTTCCTTTAAGCTTAAAATCATCTATATAAGCATATTTTATCATTTTAAAAACATTAATTGATTTTCTCTTTAGTCTATTAAATGATTTCATGAAGATTACCTTCCTTTGAAGATTTTATAAATAAAAAGACCTGAATCTGAAAAACTCACGCCTTTTTACTTTTCTTATATATTATTGTTTGATTTTATTGTTTTTTTATCTAGATAAAATATTCCTAATTATTTAATATTTTATCAATTCAACCTTATTATTGTAATATCATATTAATTATAGAGCTTTTAATGCCGCTATATTTAATATACTCCAAGGTTTATTAAAGTGAGGTTGGAAGAAAAAGTCAGTCATTGCTAATGCTTCTATAGTCATTTCATTTTGAATAACGACTGATAATGTATTCATAAATTGAGTTAAATCAATTTTTGAAATAATTTGTCCACCTAGTATTTTTCTACTATCTTTATCAAATACTAATTTTAAAGTTGCTTCTTCAAAACTAGGCATAAATTCAGGTCTATAGTTATCAGTTACGATTACGGAATCTACATTATAAGATGTAGTATTTTTAGCAACATCTTCAGTAAGACCTGTGGAAGCTATGTTATATTCATATATCTTGATTCCTGATGTACCTTGTGTCCCCATATATTTAAGTGTAGGATTAACAAGATTTTTAGCTACTAATGTGCCCATTCTAACTGCATTTGTAGCAAGAGGTATATATCTATTTTCATTAGCTGGATTAAATCTTACAACACAACAATCCCCTGCTGCAAATACATCTTCTTTACTAGTTCTCATATACTCATCAATTATTATAGCACCATTTGGTAAAGTATCTATTTTTCCTTTAACTAAATTAGTATTAGGTGCAAATCCTATACATAAAACTACTAAGTCACCTTGATATGTACCTTTATCAGTAATTACTTTAGATACTTTATTATTTTCTCCTTCAAACTTTTGAACCTTTTCTCCAAGGACTACGTTTACTCCTTTGTTTTTAAAGGCTTCTTCTGCTATATCCGTAAATTGCTTATCAAGGTATTTTGCCATTATTCTATCTTCAGCATCTATTAATGTAACATTTTTACCTTTCATTTCAAAAGCTTCTACAAGCTCTACACCAATATAACCTCCACCTATTACAACTACATTTTTAGCATCTTCTGATTTTTCAATTATTGATTTAGCATGGTCATAGTTTTTGCATAGAACTATATTTTCAAGTTGTCCACCTTCAAACTTAGGTACTATTGGCCACGAACCTAAAGTGATTACTAATTTATCATAAGTATCTTCAAATATTTCACCACTTAATAGATTTTTAACTGCTAGTTTTTTATCATCAAAATCTATATCTAAAACTTCATGTTTCATATTTGTTTTAATTCCTAAAGTATTTAAATTCTCAGGTGAGTTATAAAATAATTTATTTGGATCATCAACTACACTTGATACACTTAATGCAATACCACATGATAAAAATGAGATATTATCATTTTTTTCATATATACTTATTTCACTTTCTGGATAAAGTTCTTTCATATTAACAACAGCAGCAGTTCCTGCATGAGTACATCCTACAACTACAATTTTCATATTTATTCCTCCGATAAAAGTTTGATAATTAAATATTTAACTATTTATTTTATACCCTTGATTAAAATATTAAAACATTTATATTAAAATAGTATTAGATTGAATATAAATTTGCAATACATAAAGTTTAATGTAGATTATACTGATATTAAAAAAAAATGGTAAATTCTATAGAATCCACCATTTTTAGCGCTATTTTATTTTCCTATCGGGAAAAGAAGATTAACTGTAGTACCTTCATTTGATTTTGAATATAAGGTTAAATTTAAACTTAATTTATCACAAAGCTTCTTGCATAGATATAAGCCCATACCTGTAGATTTACCAAATATCCTTCCATTTTCTCCTGTAAATCCTTTTTCAAAAACTCGACCTATATCTTTTTCATTAATTCCAACTCCATTATCTTTTATACTAAGTACTAAGTTATTTTTATTCTTTTTTGAAAATATAGTTACTTTAGGGTTTTTGCAGCATGAATATTTAATAGCGTTTACTACGACCTGGTTTATTATAAATTCAACCCACTTAGGGTCACTGTAAACTTCTTCATTTATATCTTCTATTTCTATAGCAATTTTTTTATAAATAAAATCATTTGCATTTTTCTTTATAACATTTTTTACTATTTTTTCTAGAGTGAATTTTTTTACTATGTAATCATTGCTAACATCATTACTTCTTGAATAATATAATGTTTGATCTATATAATCTTCTATTTTTTTTATTTCATTTTTCATGTTAATAGGAATAATATCCTCATTATTATCTATTATTAGCATTGCTGATGCAATTGGAGTTTTTATTTCATGAACCCAAGTTTCTATATATTCTCTATACTCTAGTTGTATATTTTTGTAGTATTTTATATGTTCATGCATATTACGATTACTATCTATTAGTATCTTATGAACTATTTTGCCTTCGATAAATTCTGGTTCTTTTATTACTTCTGATATTAAATATTTTTTATCTAGTTTTTCACTTATATTTACCAATTCATTATAATAATTATTAATTTTTATAAACTCTACTAATATATAAGATATAAAGGGAAAAAACCATATTATAAAAATTATAATTATAATATTAAAGCTTATATTTAGTAGCCTCATTAATATAGCTACTATAAAAAATAAAATTACATTTAATACTAAAAATAACATTCTATCTTTTAGATATTCTATAAGCTTCATTCCATTATATACCCCAATCCTCTTCTAGTTTCAATGTAATCATTTAGACCTAATTCTTCTAATTTTTTTCTTAATCTATTAACATTTACAGATAAAGTGTTATCATCAACAAAAACATCTGAATTCCACATATAAGTCATTAACTTTTCTCGTGATATTATACTACCTTTATTTTTTATAAGATATGATAATATTTTAAATTCATTTTTACTAAGCTCTATACTATTACCATTTGATGCCACAATACCTTTAGATAAATTAAGTGCTAAATTTTTATAAATTACTGAATCTACACTTTCTATGTTAGTATAGCTTCTTTTTAGAACAGAGCTTATTCGAGCCAGTAGTATTTGCGTATTATACGGTTTTGTTATAAAATCGTCAGCACCTAAATTCATACTCATAAGTTCATCCATTTCACTATCTCTGCTAGTTACTATTATTATTGGTATATTTGATATTTTTCTTATTTCTCTACATATATATAAACCATCAAATATCGGTAAATTTATATCTAATAATATTAAGTGAGGGCTTAACGCTTGTATATACTCTATGATGTTTTCAAAAGATTCTGGTGCTATTACATCGTAACCATATTTAGATAATAATAAGGTTAGTTCTTCTCTTATTACTATTGAGTCTTCTATTATAAGTATCTTATTCATAATTTTGCTCCTTTTATTTTTAATATACCTATTATATCATATTGCAATATTTTATATCTTTGGGTCCTTACAGCTATATTTTTTGCTTTTAGGATACAACTATCGCAATAAAAATTTTATATTAATCTATTAAGGCTATTTTACCTTTATATGTTACTTATCATTTTGTCTTCTTATAGTATAACTAATATTATTAATATTTTATGATATTAGTATTGAAAATTATTATATATATCTTCTAACTAAAATGTTACATTATTTAAACTAAGTTAATCTTATTAATTGAATATTATTTTCAATAGTAATAGGATATAATGATGTAGAATTATTCTTAGAATATATATATTAATAAAAATAACTATATAATATATTTTTAAATTAAAAGCCAACAATGATTGTTGGCTTATCCTATACATTCTAATTCTCTATTATATAACAGTTCATTTGATTTTATTAAATCTAGTTTTTTGTTTAGACTAAATATAATTACAGCATTTGGAGTAAAGTTCTCCACAGTTACCTAGTTTCAATGCCTTATTAGTTTCATCTATGGTAAATCCACCACCAATGCAAAGCTTAAGTATTTTATCTCCACTTGGTTTTTTAGTGCCATTTAAAAGTTGGTATCCATATGTTCTATCTATATGTGCATTTTTAATTATATTACTTTTACTAATTTTTTTATCTTTTAGTATATTTTTAAAAAAAATTATAATATCCAAGTTTTTATATTTATCTCCTATATCTTCTAAATATTCCTCTAAGGAATACTCTTCATCTATATTTTTTTAAATATTCATAAGTTTTATAGTTTCATCACTCATTAAATTCACTCCTTGAAAAATTGCTATATTTATTATAGCACAATCTTACTAAATATAATTCACTTAAATATTCACCAATAGTTTATAATATGCTATAATTTTCTAATTACACTTTATATATCAAAGGAGGTTGAATTTGAATTTAGATATCTAATTTGAATTATCATTATACGAAGAAATTAAAATCCCTTGATATTAAAAATATTCCTGAAATATATGATTTCTTTATGCCATAGGTGTTATGATGAATGTTCTTACTACTGGTAAACATTTCAAAGAAAAATTAAATGATACAAAATTAAGGAATATTATAAAAAAATGTACTAGAATATCGCCTGATGATAGATATGATAATGTTAATAAACTTAAGCTTGATCTTGAATCTTTAAATAATACAAAAGCTATTAAAGCTATAGTTACAGAAAATAGCCCCCAAATAATACTACCTGGATTTAGAAGCGGAAATCCATTAAATATTATATTAGCTACATTATTTTATTTAGCTTTAGTAACAGGTTTATTTGCTTTTACAAGTATTACATCTCTTGTAAGCGTAAAAAAATTGACGCCTAACATATATAATTTAAAATTGGTATAATAAAGCCAATAGTTTAGAAATATGATTTCTACTGCTATTGGCTACAATTTTATATTTAAATGTGAAAAATATTTTGACTGTAT
>NZ_JBOFOR010000318.1:0-9787 GCF_051659545.1 Romboutsia sp.
AAAGTTAGTAGGAAATTCAGTTATTTAATTATTAGAGTGTAAAATTGTTGGAACGCCGTATGAGGTGAAAGTCTCACGTACGGTGTGAAGTGGGGGAAAAGTTGGAGATAACTTCAAAGACTTACCTATCACTATAAATCGATAAATAAGATAGATACCAATATAGTTGCATATTAATAATAAATTAATGGGGGATACAGTAATGAAAATTCAGTATGTTTATAGTTTCAATGAAGGTAATAAAGATATGAAAACATTATTAGGAGGTAAGGGGGCTAATTTAGCAGAAATGACTAAAATAGGTTTACCTGTTCCTCCTGGATTTACTATTACAACTAAAGCTTGTAATGATTATTACGAAAATAATGAAGTAATAAGGGAAGAATTAATAAGTGAAATAGAAGAAAACTTAAAAAAATTAGAAGAAAATATAGAAAAAAAACTAGGCTGCAATAAAAAGCCGTTGTTACTATCAGTTCGTTCTGGGTCAGTATTTTCAATGCCAGGAATGATGGATACTATATTAAATTTAGGTCTTAATGACATTACAGTAATATCAATAGCAGAGGGTACTCAAAATGAAAGATTTGCTTATGATAGTTATAGAAGATTTATACAAATGTTCTCTGATGTAGCTATGGGAGTGCCAAAATATAAATTTGAAAACGTATTAGATAACATAAAAGAAAAAAATGGATATAAATTTGACACAGATTTAAGTAGTGAGGATCTAAAAGAAGTAGTAAATCAATATAAAGCTATATACAAAAAAGAAATAAGAAAAGAATTCCCACAAGAACCTAAAGAGCAATTAATGCTTGCAATAAAAGCTGTATTTAAATCATGGAACAATCCTCGTGCGAGAATATACCGTAAATTAAACGATATACCTCACGATTTAGGAACTGCAGTAAATATTCAATCAATGGTATTTGGAAATATGGGAGAAACTAGTGGAACAGGAGTAGCATTCACTAGAAATCCATCAACAGGAGAAAATAAATTATTTGGAGAATTTTTATTAAATGCTCAAGGAGAAGATGTTGTTGCTGGAATAAGAACTCCTCAAAATATATCAACTCTTAATGATATAATGCCAGAGGTTTATAAACAATTTGTGAAAATTACGTCTATACTTGAAAATCACTACAAAGATATGCAAGATATAGAGTTTACTATAGAAAAAGAAAAATTATATATTTTACAAACTAGAAATGGAAAAAGGACTACTCATGCAGCTATAAATATAGCGGTAGATTTAGTTGAAGATAATATAATAGACAAAAAAGAAGCTATTATGAGAATTGAGCCAAAACAATTAGATCAACTTCTGCATCCTACTTTTGAAGGCGAAGCATTAAAAAATGCAACTATTATAGCTAAAGGATTACCAGCATCACCTGGAGCAAGTTGTGGAAAGGTTTATTTTAATGCTCAAGATGTTGTAGAAGCAAAAAATAAAGGAGAAGAAGCTATCTTAGTAAGATTAGAAACATCTCCAGAAGATATAGAAGGAATGGCATCTTCTCAGGGAATACTTACAGCTAGAGGAGGAATGACATCTCATGCAGCAGTTGTAGCTCGTGGTATGGGGAAATGTTGTGTTGCGGGATGTTCAGAAATAAAAGTTGATGAGTATAATAAAGAAATTAGAGTTGAAAATACTGTTATAAAAGAAGGTGAATATATTTCACTAGATGGATCTACAGGAGCAGTATATATAGGTAAGGTTAAAAAGACGGAAATAGCTTTAAGTGGAAATTTTGAAAAGCTAATGAATTGGGTAGATGAATATAGAAACATAATGGTGAGAGCGAATGCAGATAATCCAAGAGATGCAGCTACTGCAATAAAATTTGGAGCTGAAGGTATTGGATTATGTAGAACTGAGCATATGTTCTTTGAAGAAGAAAGAATTCCAGCTGTCAGAGAAATGATATTATCAAAAACATTGGATCAAAGATTAGTAGCACTTGATAAGTTATTACCTTTCCAGAAAAATGATTTTATAGAAATTTTCAAGGTAATGGAAGGTAGACCAGTTAACATTAGATTATTAGATCCACCACTACACGAATTTTTGCCTCATGATGATGAGTCTATAGCTCAATTAGCACAAACTATGGATTTAGATGTTAGTGAAATAAAAAGAAGAGTAGTTGATTTGGATGAATTTAATCCTATGCTTGGACATAGAGGATGTAGACTTTGCATAACTTTCCCTGAAATATATGAAATGCAAGCTAAAGCACTAATTCAAGGTGCTATAGAAGCAACAAAAATGGGAATAAAAGTATGCCCAGAAATAATGGTTCCTTTAGTTGGGGAAGTAAAAGAATTAAAGGTAATAAGAGAAATGATAAAATTCACTATAGACAATATAATAGCTGAAGAAGGCATAAATGTAGACTATACAATAGGAACAATGATAGAAATACCTAGAGCGTGTTTAACTGCAGATGAAATAGCTAAAGAGGCAGATTTCTTTAGTTTTGGAACTAATGATTTAACTCAAATGACTTTTGGGTATTCAAGAG
The DNA here is from genome assembly GCF_051659545.1 of Romboutsia sp. Taxonomy (GTDB): domain Bacteria; phylum Bacillota; class Clostridia; order Peptostreptococcales; family Peptostreptococcaceae; genus JBOFOR01. The sequence goes on from NZ_JBOFOR010000318.1 coordinate 2,538, forward strand.
ATGATGCAGGTAAATTTTTAGGAGAATATGTTAACAAAGAAATACTTGAAAAAGATCCGTTTGAAGTACTAGACCAAAAAGGTGTAGGAAGACTAGTTGAAATGGGTGTTAAGCTAGGTAGAAGTGTAAAACCAAATCTTAAATTAGGAATTTGTGGAGAGCATGGAGGAGAACCGTCATCAGTAGAGTTTTGCTACAAAATGGGACTTAACTATGTATCATGTTCACCATTTAGAATACCTATAGCAAGATTAGCAGCGGCTCAAGCACATATAAAAACATTATAAAAATAAAAAATAGTTTAATGTGAGTAAAAATACTCCTCTAAATAATCTAATTGATATGCACCTTACAGTCGTATTAATGCATAGATTATAATAGAGGAGTATTTTGTTTATGGGGGTAAATACTATGGTTAAATGTCCAAGATGTGGAAAGGAAGTATCAATAAGACCAGGAACGGTGTGTCCAAGATGTGGACTCAAGGTATCAGAGGTTAATCAGAAAGTTAGATGTCCAGAAGCAGGTTGTAGAACATTAGTATCCAAAAAATTAGAATATTGCCCTAAGTGTGGATGTAAACTAAAGGGGTACAATATTTCTGATTTTATAAAAATGGCAAGGTGTAAAATAGATGAAACTTTAAATGAAAAAGAATAAAAGGTTGCTAAAATTTAAGCAACCTTTTATTTTTCTATATCCCATCCCCAATAGCCATTTTCTTTTTTATAGTATTTTAAAGTAGCATCAAATTTACTTCCTTGTTTAGAGGTTAAAGATTTTACTTTTGCACTACCATTTTTAAGTATGCTTTTCACCATGGTTTTAGTGGGTTTTTTCTTATAAGCTTCTAAAAAATTATCATTTTTCCAAATACCAAATTTACATTCTTTATAGTTTTTACATATAAATCCTTTTTCGATTTCTACAACATCATTTTCACATATAGGACATTTACCTAAAGATTGATCTTGGTTAGACTCATCCTTAGAAGGCGTTGTAGCTTTCTTTGTATTACTTTTAGAAGATTCTTTAGTAAATTTTTTACTTTTTGGATTATAAACATAATTTTCAGTACTAATATTTTTAGCGTAATCCTTTTTTATTAAATCTACATTTCTAACTATAAAGGTCATAATATTAAGTAAGTATTCTTTTCTAGTGAAAGTACCTTTTTGAATATCACTTAAGCTTTTTTCTAGCTTACCTGTATAATCTACGTCAAATAATTCTTTAACAGGGAAAATTTCAACTAAATTTTTACCTAAGTCAGATATAAAATAGGATTTACCTTTTTTACCAACATAACCTACTTGAAGAATTTTCTTTAATACATCAGCACGAGTTGCAGAAGTACCTATAGAATAACCAGAAAGTACTGTAGTATCATCGTCAGAGATATTTTTACCACAGTTTTTCATAGCCTTAAGCAAAGTATCTTCGGTATAAGACTTAGGTGGAGTAGTTTGTTTAGTTAATGGGTCTATTTCTACTATATCTACAATGTCATTAGTATTTACAAACGGTAATAAATCGTCTTTTTCTTCCTTATTGTATACTTCAAGATATCCTTTGGCTTTAAGTACTTTACCTTTTGTTAAGAATATATTTTTATCTACATCTGTTTTTATTTCTGTATTTTCATACTCTGCAGGAGGCATGAAGTTAGCTATAAATCGATCTTTTATAGCGTTGTAGATAAGTTCTTCATCTGGTGTAAGTTTTGTAGGTATTATATAAGTAGGCATTATAGCACTATGGCTATCTACCTTGGAAGAATCAAAAACTCTTTTAGTCTTAGAAAACTTTATTTTACTTTCGTATTCAAGACCTACTTTTAGCTTGTCTAGAGTTTGAGATGCTTTTGTAGCTAAACTTTCTTCTAAATAAATAGAATCAGTTCTAGGATAAGTTATATAACCACCCTTACCTTTTCCTTCATAAAGGGATTGGCATAGGCTTAAAACCTTATCAGAAGTGAAATTTGAGTATTTAGAAGTTATATATCCTTGAAGAGATGTTAAACTAAACAATTTAGGCGCATATTCTTTGCTAGTACTAACTTTTTTATCTGTAATTTTTCCTTCAGTTGAAGTTATACTATTTATAACTTCATTAACCTCTTCAATAGTATCAAATTTACTTTCTTTTCCTTTGGTATATTTACCTTTGTATTCTCCATTTTCACATTTAAATGTAGCTTCTATCTCATAATAAGTCTTAGGAATAAAGTTTGCTATTTCCATATCTCTATCGTAAATTAATTTAACTGTTGGTAAGATTACACGACCTATATTAAGAAGCTTTCCGTTTCCGTACTTTAAAGTTGCCACAGATGTAAAGTTTATACCGATTAGCCAGTCAGTTATAAGTCTAGTGTACCCAGCAGCTTGAAGGTTTCTCATTTCTGAGTCGTCTTTTAGACTGTTGATACCTCTTGTAATATCTTCAGGCGTCCATTCGTTTACTAGTATTCTTTTTACTGGTTTTTTATTTTTTGCTAATAAAAATATCAGGAAGGATATCAATTCTCCCTCTCTATCGTTATCTGTTGCGTTTATTACATATTCTATATCATCTCTATGTAAGAGATTTTTTACAATATCAAATTGCTTTCTCTTAGAGCTATCTACTTTAAATTTAAATTTATCAGTAGGGATAAAGGGGAAATTATTCATTTTCCATGATCCAGAATATTTATCTTTATCATAATCTTTCATGTCATATAGTCCTACTAAGTGACCTACAGCATAAGTGATTATATATCCATTTCCTTCGAAATACCCATCTGCTCTAGTTTTGGCACCTAAGAAAGATGCAATAGTTTTTGCTACAGATGGTTTCTCGGCTAATATAAGTTTCATATGTTACCTCCTTACAAAGTGCCTTAATATCTTATCACAAAAAAATAAAAGACTGCAAGGCAGTCTAGAAATTATAATTAAAATTATTATTGCTATTAGTAAGACCTTTTAGATAATAATCCGTAAAATTATCAGTTAAAGACTCATCTAGTAAGCGTACAAATGAAATATGAGTTACATTATTAGGATTTATTTCTTTGATGTGATAATTCAACATTGGTCCAGAAATAGTACAAGATGATTCTGGATTTATATAAATTCTTTGAGTGTCAGATAAAGAAGTAAATATTTCAAAAGATTTAGAGTTGTCAATCATATAAGCATGATTTATAGTATTTTTTAGCATTGGACTAATCAAATCTAAATTTAAAATATACTCTGTATTTATAAAATTAACACAGCTTTCATTATATCCTCCTAATATTACCTTGCAATTTTTTTGGTATAAATCTTTAAATGAAGTTATTAAATTTTCAACAAAACTATCTATTTCTAATGGAAAATACAAATATAAAGGATGAGTTTCATCTACAATAATATTGAAATCATCTAACAAATTAAATAAAATAGAGCTATCAGTGTTATAATAATTTTTATAATCTAAATTATTATAAATTAAGTATAAACTACCGTAGAAATTTGTACTGTATATACTTTCGAGTTTTTGTTTCATCCAAGGGATAGGTAATATGTTCATATTATTCCTCCTAAAAATCTTTAATTAATAAAATATAATCACAAAAGGAGAGATTAAATGTATACACTTAAAATAAAAAAATTAAATGAAGAAGCAATAATCCCTAACTTTGCACATAAAGGTGATGCTGGTATGGATTTATATTCGATAGAAGAGGTTGTTATTCCTCCTTCTCAGACTAGACTTATAAAAACAGGTATTTCTCTTCAATTGCCTAAGATGACAGAAGCTCAAGTAAGACCTAGAAGTGGACTAGCTCTTAAACATTCTGTAACAGTTTTAAATACTCCAGGTACTATAGATGAAGGATATAGAGGAGAAATTGGTGTAATACTAATAAATCATGGAAAAGAAGAATTCATAGTTGAAAAACATATGAAAATTGCACAAATGGTTGTAAAACCTATATATGATATAAATATATTACAAGTAGAAGACTTAAATGATAGTGAAAGAGGACAAGGTGGATTTGGATCTACTGGATTCTAAACAAAACCTATGTAGTGGACACATATAAAAGTGTGTCAATTACATAGGTTATTTTTTATTTAAACAAGGTAATAATTTACAAACTCTGAATATTATAGACAAATTTCAACATATTTGTAATAATAAATAAAGTGGATGTGTAGGATTTTATTAAAAAAAATAAACTTGGTTTTAAGTTTTAGTATAAATAAAAGATAAAGATAGGAGATTAGTATATGAATATAAACAAAGGAAAAGTAATATCAGGATTAATAGCGACATCTATAGTAATTCCAATGTCAGCTACTATATCTCATGCAGATGAGAGTACTATACAAATCAAAAGTATAGATTATAGAAATATAACTGGAAACTCAGTAAACTTTAGAACAGGTCCAGGAACAAATCACTCATCAATGGGGAAGTTAAATAAAGGATACAAAGTTGAACACATAAGTACTAGTGGACAATGGGTAAACGTTAAGTATAATGGAAAAATAGGATATGTACATTCAGATTATGTATCTAAATCAAATAATGACAACAATAACAACAATACAGATAATAGTGTAAAATCAACAAAGGTAGTAAATGCTAATGCAGTAAACTTTAGAACAGGTCCAAGTACAAGTAATTCGTCAATGGGCAAATTAAATAAAGGAACAGACGTAGGATTTATATCAGAATCAAATGGATGGTCAAAAATAAGTCATAACGGAAAAATAGGATATATGTCTAGTCAGTACTTATCAAACAAAAATAATGACTCATCTAATAATAACAATAACAACAATACAGATAATAGTATAAAATCGAATAAAGTAGTAAATGGAAACTCAGTAAACTTTAGAACAGGTCCAAGTACAAGTAACTCATCAATGGGTAAATTAAACAAAGGCACAGAAGTAGGATTTATATCAGAATCAAATGGATGGTCAAAAATAAGTTATAATGGAAAAATAGGATACATGTCTAGTCAATATTTATCAAATAAAAATGATTCTGGCAGTCCATCTATACCATCTAGTGAAAAAGCAGATAAGGTTATATCATTTGCAAAAAATTTACTTGGAAAGCCATATGTTTGGGGAGCGGAAGGGCCTAATAGCTTTGACTGTTCTGGATTTACTCAATATGTATTAAAAAAATCTGCAGGAGTAAGTATTCCTAGAGTATCTAGAGACCAAGCTAAGTTTGGACAATCTGTAAGTAAAAGTAATCTTCAAAAAGGTGACTTAGTATTCTTTGATACAGAAGGTTCAAATAATGGATATGTAAGCCATTGTGGTATATATATGGGTAACGGAGAAATGATACATGCATCATCATCAGGTAAAAAAGTAATAATATCAAAAATGAACTGTAATGGATATTATGATAAAGCATTCGTAAATGCGAGAAGAGTTTTATAAATAGAAAAAACGCATTAAGTTGATTAAATTTAATGCGTTTTTTTGCGAATATATTGTAGATTTATTATTAAAAAATGTATAAATAGTATGACATTTTAGAAATAATAGTAATAAGAAAAAAGTCAGATATAAAGTATAAGGAGTGCGATTATGACTACAGTAACTGATTTCTATCAATTTAAGTACAGTAGAAGTTTTTATTACGTGGATTTATTTATAAATAGAGCAGCTGTTATAAATATAGAAGAAGCTTTAGATGAAAGATTAAGTAATTTGACAATAACCAAGGATGCAACATGTGCATATATGAGATTAAAAGAATTATTTCAACAATCAAGAGTATCAACACATAACCAGTATGTAGGAGTAAGAATGAATAAATGCTACTTAAAGTATATAAAAAGTTTAAATTACTACTTCTTAAGTAGAAGTGACTATATGGCATTAAGAACATTAAATGAGTACTTGCAAATGTATTTTGAAAAAGAGCAAGAAAAGTTATCTGATTTTAGCACCTTAAATGAAGACATTAAAGTAAGAGTATTATCTAGCATATAAATAAACTCTATTCACATTTGGAAGAGTTTATTTATATGCTATAATAAATTTTTTCCTTCTTAAAAATCATAAATGTATACTAATAAATTTAGGTATAACTTGAATTGATAGCCAGATATGTGATAAAATAATTTGCATGTTCACATAAAAATGAGGTGATAGAATGAGTGATTTAGCAGGAAAAGGCTGTGAAATTATAGTACCTTTTGATGAAAGACAGCCATTAAAAGATATAGAGAAAAGTGTAATAAAAAAATATAGAAAACAATTATGGTCTAAATTTGTAAAAGCTGTAAAAGATTACAAATTAGTAGAAGAAGGAGATAGAATAGCAGTTGCTATCTCAGGCGGAAAAGATAGTTTAGTTATGGCTAAGATGTTCCAAGAATTAAAAAGACATGGACAGGTTAACTTTGAATTAGAATTTATAGCTATGGACCCAGGATATCACAAAGACATAAGGCAGTTACTTGTAGATAACTGTGAGTATTTAGATATACCAATACATTTATTTGACTCTAGGATATTCGAAATAGCAGATGAAATAGCGAAGGATTATCCTTGCTATATGTGTGCAAGAATGAGAAGAGGAGCTTTATATTCTAAAGCAGAAGAACTGGGATGTAATAAATTAGCATTAGGTCATCATTATGATGATGTAATAGAAACAACTATGATGAATTTATTATGTGCGGGGAACTTTAAGACAATGTTACCTAAATTAAATTCAACAAACTTTGATGGAATACAAATAATAAGACCACTTTATTATATAAGAGAAGAACATATAATAAGATTTATACAAAATAGTGGAATTTGGCCTCTAAATTGTGCTTGCATGGTTGCGGCTAAAAAGACAGGCAACAAAAGATATGAAATAAAAGAACTTATAAAAAGTTTAGAACCTAACTTTAAAGATGTAGAAAAGTCAATATTTAAAGCTGCAGAAAATGTAAATATCGATTCAGTTTTAGGTTGGCAACAAGATGGTGTTAAACATTCTTTCTTAGAAAGATATGAATAAGCACAAACTCGTTTTCTTTATAAGTAATATGCTATAAAACCCCCATATTGATAAGGGTGATATTTGTTATTCGAAAGCCGCTGATAAGATATACAATAATTGAGCAAGATAGCCCCTTGCTTTAGCTATGGGGTGGAATTGCTCGGTCTTGAACTTGATTAAACAGGTATAGAACACTCACCTTGAATATAGTTTTCTATGTAGTATATAATAAACAATATAGAAAG
>NZ_JBOFOR010000319.1:0-15703 GCF_051659545.1 Romboutsia sp.
GTAAAAGTTAATACTTTGTATTGCTACAGATGTAGCAACTAAAATTTATCAGGAGCCGTATGCGAGGCCCGCACGTACGGTTCTGTGAGAGGTCTGAACTCGGGATTAATTACCCCGAGTTTTTCCTACTCGATTTGATAAATAATGAATATCTAAGATTAAGTTGCTATAATTATATAAACGAAAACAAATTGTTGTATAATTTTTATATTAAAATGGAGGATATTTGGTATGTTATTTCCAGTAGATCTTATGCAAAAAATTGTGGTCAAAAACATGACTGAAGATGTCCTAAGTGATATTGAAATAAGTCATAATGGTGAATGGAGACTTAGATGTAAACACAATAGTAATAGACAAGGAAGATTAAAATTAAATATTTTTATTAGAAACTAATAAAATAATTAAAGAGATTGTCCACTAAATGATTATGATCATTTAGTGGACAATCTCTTTTTTAGGTAGTTTATTTGATGCCTCCTTAGATTTAGACAACCCAGGTCAAAATCTTTCTATGTATATGGAAGTAGAGATGATAAAAGATTTAATAAAAAAAGATGAATAATATTAGAAATAACACCTACACAAATAGATTTGTAGGTGTTATTATTTTATAATAAATTATTAGTAAATTTAAAATCAAAATAGGAGCAAATTGCATGATACCGAAAAGAGTAAAACAATTTTATATAAATGCAACAGATAGAATGAACAAAGAAGATTATAGATATGTAAAATCAATATTAAATGAAGAGGAATTTATACTGTTTGATAAATTATTAAAATCAGAGAAAAAACACTGTGTAAGAAATGCTAAAGAAATTGAAAATATTATAGATAATAATATTACTCAAGAAGTAGAAATTATTAAAAATAGAGACTTATTAATAAAAGTAGCACTTCTACATGATATTGGAAAAATAAGAAAGAAAATAAATATAATAGATAAATCTATAATTGTAATCCTTAATAAAGTTACAAAAGGAAGATTAAAAGACTTTGAAAAATCGAAAAAAGTTCAATGTTATTACAATCATAGTGAATATAGTTATGAAATTTTAAAGAATATTAATAATAATCAATTATTCTTAAATATAATAAAAAATCATCATAATGAAACTGATGATAAATTAATAAATTTTTTCCAAATAATAGATGACAAAAATTAAACCTATTAATAGAGAAGTAAATAGATAATTTTTTATTGAATAAGGATGTAGTATAAAAAATTATAACTACATCCTATTTTTTACGATTAAGGATATTATATAAGTTAAAAAACTGTGAATAAGTTATTACATTTAGGCGATATTAATAGACTTAGCGAGAGTAAAAAAGTTTTTTAGCAACGCGCAGAGCCGTTGGCGATATGAAGTGTTTCGCCGACAGGTCGCTCAAGCGAAGCGAATTTTTATTTGTTTTTATATTGTTCTATTAGTTGTCTTTCTCCCATTTCTACTAACTGTCTAGTTGCTAATCCTCCTAAGTATGGAACATCAGATTTATTAAAATTTTTTATATTATTGCACAATTTTTATACTTGTTATATATTATATATAACAAGTATAAAAATAAAGGAGATATTAAAATGTTAAAAATAATAAATGTATCTAAATCATATAAAGGCAAAAAAGCAGTAAACAATATATCGATGGAAGTAAAGGATGGAGAAATATTTGGTTTTATAGGACATAACGGGGCAGGTAAAACTACTACTATAAAATCAATAGTAGGTATTCATGATTTTGAAGAGGGAGAAATTTTAATTAATTCTTATTCAATAAAGAAAAATCCAATAGAATGCAAAAAGCAAATAGCTTATATTCCAGACAATCCAGACCTTTATGAATCACTTACTGGAATAGGATATCTTAATTTTATAGCAGATATATTTAAAGTAGAAAAAAAATTAAGAGAAGAAAAGATTAAATGCTACTCAGAAAAATTTGAAATCGACAAAGCTTTAGGAGATTTAATATCATCTTATTCTCATGGTATGAAACAAAAGCTAGCTATAATATCAGCCTTAATTCATGAGCCTAAAATATTAATACTAGACGAACCTTTTGTAGGCTTAGATCCAAAGGCAGCTTATATTCTAAAAGAAATAATGAAGGAATTCTGCAAAAATGGAGGATGTATATTCTTCTCTACTCATGTTTTAGAAGTTGCAGAAAAGATATGTGATAAAATAGCAATAATAAAAGATGGAAGATTAGAAGCTTACGGAAGCACAGAAGATGTAAAAGGGAATAAGTCACTTGAAAATATATTTATGGAGATGGTAGAAAATGAGTAATTTAACTTTGTTAATGAAAACTAGCATAGTAAATGAAATGGGATTAAATAAATTAAAGAATGCACAAAAAAATGAAAAAATTAAGATGTTAGTATTGTCTACTTTAATTATAGTAAGTATGATTGTGTTAGCAGTATATGGATTTACTTTATGTTTTTATTTATCAGATTTTTTAATGAAAAATAATCAAATGGAGCTATTGCTAGTAATGGGTATTATAGGAAGTGTAACCTCTACCATGTTTGTGGCTATATATAAGGCACCATCATATCTTTTTCAAAGCAGAGATTATGAAATGTTGGCAAGTTTACCTATAAAAAAATCAACAATATTAAGTAGTAAAATATTATCTCTTATTTTAAATAATTTTTTAATTTCTATAACATTTGTATTAATACCTACAATTGTATACTTTATTAAAATGGATACAGGAGTTTTATATATACCATACTTAATAATTTTAGTTTTAGCTTTACCATTAATACCAACTATAATTTCGTCTATAATAGCTTTTTTTATAAGTAACATATCTTCTAGAATGAAAAATAACAATATAACAATGATAATATTGAATATATTATTAGTAGTTGGAGTAATGGTTTTATCTTTTAATTTACAGAATATAGCTATAAAGTTTCTTCAAAACAGTTCATCTATAATAGAAGCTACACAAAAGATATACCCATTGACTTACTATTTTGTAGATGCTCTTAAAAATAACAACTTTATATCTTTAAGCATATTGGTATTAGCTTCAATTATACCAACAGGAATATTTGTATATATATTTTCAAATAACTTTGGAAAAATAAATAGCAAAATGAATGAGAGTTACAAAACTAATAATTATGAATTAAAAGAGTTAAAATCATCAAAACCAGTTTTTGCATTATTAAAAAAGGAATCAAAGAGATTTATTTCATCAACTGTATATGTTATAAATTCATCTATAGGAGTAATTTTAATGCCTTTATTTGCAATAAGTATAATTCTCATAAGCTATGATAAAATTGCAACTATATTAGAAATGAATGTTATGGAAAATATGATAAAAGCTCAAATGATGGGCATAGCAGTGTTCTGTATAATAATGACAAATACAGCTGCAGTATCTATATCTTTAGAAGGAAAAAATCTGTGGATATTAAAATCTTCACCAATAGATGAAATAGATATTTTTAAAAGTAAAATATATTTAAATTCAATTTTAATAATACCTGTAATTGTACTTAGTTTTTTAGGAATTGGAATAAAATTAAACTTTGGAATACAAACTATTTTGTTATTTACAATATCTATAATAATATTAGGTTTTTTCAGTCCTGCACTAGGATTATTTATAAATTTACTATATCCTAAACTTGAGTTTACTAGTGATGTTTCAGTAGTAAAGCAAAGTGCAAGTGTGCTTTTAACAATGATTGCTTCAATAGTAAGTATAGCAATAGTTTGTGCAGTTTTATACTTTGTAGGTATTAGAAGTATAAATTTATTCTTAATATTTGCTAATGTTATATTTTTAATATTAGGGACAATATTATGGAAAACAATAAAAACTAAAGGGGTAATACTTTTTAGAAATTTATAATAAATGAAGACTTAAAATCATATTGAAGAATAATAAAGCAGGGTAATTAGAATCAAAAAAATAGAATCTAATTATCCTACTATATTTGCAAATCAACGAACATCTTTTATGTAATCAATAGGTCTATAAGCTTCACAATTTCTATTTTCAAAAATGCAATCTTCTTTTATACCACCTTTAGGATAGGCTCTTTTGCTAGCAGCATTAACCATTTTACCATTCCCAGTATATAAAACTACATGGCCAGGTGTGAAAATTAAATCTCCTGGTTGAAGATTGTTCATATCTACTTTGTAGTTTTTAAGGACCTCCTTTTGCTCAACTGTAGAGTATCCAATTTTTACCCCAGTAACTTTTTTATATGCCCAATATGTAAGACCAGAACAATCAAAAGCTTGTTGCCCAATATAATTATTTTTTTCTAGGGGGTAATGCTTAGAACCATAAATATCTATTAGTTCATTAAGCCTTTCATGAGTCATTATTTCTCCCTTTCCACCCCAAACATATTCAAGACCTACTTTATCTTTTGCTAAGTATATTACTTCATTTATAATTTTATTATCGTAATTTACAACATATTGATATTCATAAGCGTAGCTATTATCAAAAAATATAAATGATAAATTTAATAATATTATCCCTAACAATAGATTTTTCAGCCTAAGTATAACTTTCATTAAAAATAGTACCTCTCTTTCTGCTTTAAACATAGGTGAAATAATTTATACTTAGAAGACAAAAATAGTATTCCCTTTTTATAAAAAAGTCATAGAAAAAATCGCATGATAATACGATTTATTTTTTTTACATATAACTTGATTTAGTAAAAACAATTAACATTTTATTAACATAAGATTATAATAATGGGGGGAGATAAAAATGGTAATTGTAGCAACTTTTATTATTTGTTTAGTTGTATTTTTAATAATAATTGATATATTTGCAATAATGTTTAGATTAACAGGTATGAGTATAGAAAAAGCTAGATTTCAAGTGATTTCTCTTCTCACAAGTACAGGGTATACGACTAAGGAAAGTGAATCAATTGCACAACATCCAACTAGAAGAAGATTAGCCAGTGCTTTAATGATAATAAGTTATGTAAGTACATTAACTTTTATATCTTTACTGGTAAATATGTTATCAAATAGTCTACTTAATACAAAATCTATTATAGTGATTGTAGTATTTATAGTTTTAGCAGTAATATTTATAAAAAGTTCTTTGTTAGAAAGAATAGAGAGTATAATTGAGCATTTAGTTGAAAGATCTTCATTATGGAGAAAAACAAACTCAAGATATTTAAGTTTTATTACAAAACATAAAGGATATTCCATAGGAGAAGTATACCTAAGTGAAAACTCAGATTTAATAGGAAAGAGCATAAAAGATAGCGGATTAAATTATATAGAAATAAAAGTACTTAATGTTGATCAAGGGCATGAATTTATTAATTTCCCTAGTGCAAACTATATATTTCAAGAAAATGATAAGCTTACAGTCTACGGAAACACCAATAATATAAAACATAAATTCCATTAATACAAAATAAAAAGCACTAAATTTACATTGGTAAATTTAGTGCTTTTACTAGTTACATAGAGGAGGTAATAATTAAAGCAAATATTATTATTATAAAAGGTACTATAAAAAATATTTTTCCTTTAGTAGTTCCTATATTGACAGTCCATCCAACTCCAAATCTTTTTTGTACAAAGAAAGAAGGGTCATCATGATTATTATAAATAGTACCAAAAATCCAAAATGAATCTTCATCATCAACTGTATAAACTGCAGTTTTACTTTTACTGGGGGATTTATAATATAAATACGTTTGATATATGGCTGCAATAATTATAGCAATTGTGCAAGGCCACAATATAAAAATATTAATACTACTAGTATTTACAGTAGCAATCAATATAGAAATGAACATAACTTGACAAGCAATATTTAAAACTAAGAAAGTAAGGGCAAATTTATTTAAATAATGCAAATGTGCCTTTTTACTATAATCTAAATCATCAACATTAAGCTTACCTCTAGATTTCAAAGAACCTACAGAAGATACGTAGATAATAAGTCCAACACCTGCACTCATAGCGATTATACCACCAACACTAGCTATAGATTTTTTAGAAAATTCATCTGCAGCACCACTTGGTCCCCAGTGAGTAGGAATCATATCTGGGAGACTATTATATTGAGTCATTGTATAAACACCCATTAATACTGTTACAATAAATGGAATCATAAACATGATACTGTATTTTTTTATTAATCTATTTTTTTCATTAAGAAAGTCGGTATCTAATACTAATCTAGTTTTTTCTAAATCCAAGTTGTTTATTTCTAAAGATAAGCCTTTCTTTAATTTTTTAACCTTGTTATGAATATAAAGGAAAGTAAAAAATTGATATAAACAAAATCCTAGTATAGGTAAAAGTGTAGCAATCTCATAAGCCTTAAATACATATATACATATTAAAGTAACTATTGAGAATACTATAAAACCTATAGTAACAAGAACTTTAAAGTTTTTGTCCAATGCCTTAAAATCTTCTTTAGTAAAATAATCACTGTTTAAGCTAACTCCATAAAATTGTCTTTTACCACTTAATGCTTGAGTAAAATAAATCATAATATAAAGAAGAAACAGTGTAGGTATATTAATAATTAAAGCCATCGTACTATTCATAATCTCTCACCCCATAATTTGCAAATAAATCACTACTGTAGTCTATAAAATCCTCTTTAGACATACCTAAAAGATAGCTTTCGGCAACTAAAAGATCTAACATAGATTTTATTTTTTCAATATTAAAATCTTTTTTAGGTAAAGGTAAATCATTTACGATAGCGCCTTTTCTTCTATCTATATTGATGTATCCTTCATCTTTAAGTAAGTTGTAAGACTTATTGACTGTGTGAAGATTAACACCTATTTCTTCGGCCATATTTCTTACAGATGGTAAAGATTCATTAATCTTTAACTCACCACATGCAATAGATTTTATTATTTGTTCTTTAATTTGTGTATATATAGGAACATCACTATTAAAATCTAAGTTTAAAATCATATTATACCTCCAAATTAGTATTAGCATATTCATAATATATGTTATATATAGTATATAACAAAAACTAAAATTATTACAACTAAAAGTATATATTTACTTGCACTTCCAACCAATTTTATAAAGAAAGAAAAAATTCTTTAGTTAGCTAAAAGATGTTTTTAAATATGAATTAATGTATAATGAAAAGTAAAGATTATGAGTATAAGTATAAATTAGGAGAGTAAATAAATGCCATTAAAAGAATTTAACTTTATAAACCAGTCAGTAGAATTGCTAGATATCTTAAAGCCAACGTTAGATATGTTGTCTGTAGAACTAGAAGAGTATTTTAAAGAAATCTTAAATCAAAGTAATGTAGAATATTTAAATGCTAGTTCAAGGGTAAAATCAAAAGATAGTTTAAGAGAGAAAATAATTAGAAATAGATATATAAAAAAATATAATACATCAGAAGAACTAATACATAATTTATCTGATTTAATAGGTATTAGACTAGAATGTAGATTTATTGAAGATGAAACCAAATTATTTAAATTACTTAAAAAATATTTTAATAAAACTGAAGATAAAGTATACTACTACAACAAGCGAAATGAAAAGATAAAATTAAAATTAAGTGAAAGGCAGCCACAAAAACAAAAAAATGGTTTGCAAATATATAGAATAGATGGTAAATTTGATTACGGAGATAAAATAATAAATTTTGAGATTCAAATAAAATCTCTAGTCAACATATTCTGGAGTGAAATTGAACACAAGATAATTTATAAAAATAATACTTACTTAATAGCAGATAATTTTTTAAATGATATAATGCTATCAATAAAAAGTAATCTAACAATGATAGATAATCAATTGTTAACAGTATATGATAATTTTCACACTAGTAATAAAAAGAGCAAAAATGTAAAAATGAAAAATACAGAAAAATTTATAGCTAAAATGATTTATGATACTTTTGCAGAAAAAATGTTAAATAGTATAGGCTTCATAGTAGATTTTAAAATACCTTGTGAAACGATTATAAATTACTCTTTTAGCAAGATGGCAACTGATGATGATACTTTTGGAGATATGGCAGTAAAGGCACTAAGTAGAATAAATGAAATAGATAAAAAGGAAATAGATTTTAACTCTAAAATAAACTTTGAAGCGGAGCCTGTTTATGAAGATGAAATATCTAAAACGTTAGGTCAGTATATGGTTAAAAAATTAAACTACGAATTTACATGGAACTTATTTTTTAGGATTCTATTTGAGATTGAGCCATATAACAACAAAAAAGACTTTGAAAACTTTATTGTATTTATTAAAGATAATATGTTATCAGAGGAGAATATTTGCAAATTAGAAGAAAAATTTAGTATAGAAGAAAGTAAAATAGTACTAAATAATATATATAAAGTAGTGGTTGATACTTTAATAGAAGTAGATACTATAGAATTTATATATGTAGATAATTTCTATAAGATTGATGAACTTTTAGGCAAGGAAATTGATAATATGTTTAAAGAAGTAAATAATTATGAAATGTATATAGAACAATTTGATAAATTCGAAGATAATATAAAATGTTCTATAAAAAAGTTATTCAAATAGTAATATATAAAGAGCTACGGTGTCAAAACTGTAGTTCTTTTTGATTACCCAATGGAGATAAAAGAATTGCATATGAGAAAATAATATAAATATATAAAATATAATTAGTACAATTGACAAGAATATTCTCATAATATACTATAACTTATAATATAAAAAAATAGAGGTGGAACCACGTGAGCAAGCTCTCGTCATCTAGCGTTTGCTAGATGATGGGAGCTTTTTAAAATACAAATTATTAGGAGGTAAAGAAAATGAAAGTAGTAAAAAGTCCAAAATCAAAGCCATTTCAAGAAGATGGAAGTTTGAAAGTTGTAGTAGGCGAAATAATCGAGGATATAAGAAAGAATAAAGATAGTGCTATAAAAAAATACAGTAAAAGATTTGATAATAATAACAGAAAAAAATTTCTAGTCAGTAAAGAAGAAATTACAGAAGCTTATTCAATTGTAGATGAACAATTTATTAAAGATATTACTATTGCTGCAAATAATATTAGAGAGTTTGCGAAAGAGCAAAAGAAAAGCTTTGATAATAATTTTGAAAAAGAAATATATGCGGGTGTTATATTAAGTCAAGAACATATACCTATTGAATCGTGTCTTGCATACGTGCCAGGAGGGCAATATCCTTTATTTTCAACAGCACTTATGTTGATAATACCTGCAAAAGTAGCAGGGGTGAAAAGGGTGGTTGTTTGCTCTCCAACGATGAAAGATAATGGCAAAATTAATCCTAAAACTTTAGTGGCTATGGATTTAGCAGGTGCAGATGAAATTTATGCAGTAGGAGGAGTTCAAGCAATAGCAGCATTTTCTTATGGAAGTGAAACTATTTTACCTGTAGACAAAATAGTAGGGCCTGGTAATAAATATGTAACTGAAGCTAAAAGACAATGTTATGGTCAAGTAGGTATTGACTTTGTAGCTGGCCCTAGCGAGGTATTAATAATTTGCGATGAAAGTGCAAATCCAACTTTTGTAGCAGCAGATTTATTAGCACAATGTGAGCATGACTTAGATGCAAGAGGAATACTAATTACTGATAGTATGGACATGGTAGAGAAGGTAAGTTTAGAAGTGAATAGAATGTTAAAAGATTTGCAGACTAAAGAGATAGCTCAAAAATCTTGGGAAGATAATGGAGAAATTATTTTAGTCGAAAACATAGAAGAAGCTATAGATATTACTAATAGCTATGCTCCGGAGCATTTAGAGGTAATAGTAAAAGACTATGAAAAGTTTGATAAAAAACTTATAAATTATGGATCTTTATTTGTTGGGAATTTATCAGCAGAAGTATTTGGAGACTATGTAGCAGGAACTAATCATACTCTACCAACTTTAAGAGCGTCAAGATACACAGGAGGAGTTTGGGTTGGTAGCTTTATAAAAACTTGTACAAAACAAAAATTAAGTGAAAAAGCTATTGAAAAACTAGCTCCAGTAGCAGAAAATATGGCAAAAGAAGAAGGCTTATACGCCCATGCATTAGCTGCTAGAGTAAGATTAGATAATATAAATAAATCATAAAAGAGATATAAATTTTAAATGGTGATTATTTATGTTGGCTTTAAGTATATTCAACATAATATAAAAATTAAAAATAAAAGAATCATTTCAAATTAAAATGATTCTTTTTATACTATTCATTAGATAATACTGATTTATAAAGAACCTCTCCTATAGGTTCGTTAATAACTAAGGTATTATCTGTTTTGTAGCTAATATTATCTTTATTTATAACTACAACATTTTTACCTCTAAAATAATTTACAAAGCTAGCAGCTGGATAAACTACTAGAGAAGTTCCACCTATTATTAATAAGTCAGCATTTCTAATTGCAGATACAGCTTTAGATACTACATCATCATCTAGTCCTTCTTCATATAATACTACATTTGGTTTTACTATAGAGTTACATTTATCGCAATAAGGTATAGTTCCTTCTAAGCTTAGCATAGCTTCTAAATCAAAGAATTTATGGCATTTTTCACAGTAGTTTCTATGTACAGAACCATGCAATTCCAACACATTTTTACTACCAGCCAATTGGTGAAGTCCATCGATATTTTGTGTAATTACAGCTTTTAATTTGCCTATTTCTTCAAGTTTAGCAAGGGCTAAATGTGCATGGTTTGGTTTAGCTTGTGGGTAGAGTAGCTTATCTTTATAAAATTTATAAAAATCTTCAGGATATTTTACAAAAAAAGTATGAGAAACAAGTTGCTCAGGAGTAAAGTTTCTATTTAATTTTTGATTAAATAATCCTGATGAACTTCTAAAATCAGGTATATTTGATTCTGTTGAAACCCCAGCACCTCCAAAGAACACTATATTATTACTTTCCTTTAGAATTTTAGATAATTGCTCTATTTTATTTTCCATTAAATCATCTCCAATAGCTTTTTACTTATTATAGCATATTGAGATTATCCTACAAACATATATTGCAATTTGTTGAAAACTATAGTAAATGGTGGGTATTAGAGTAGCAATTATTTAATTTACGACGTAAAAATTAAATTTTAATCAAACATAAAATTGAAAAATGCTTACCTGTAAATTCAAAATTATGGTAAAATGAATATACAGCGTGTAGTTTTAATAACGTAAGTCCAGTTGTTAAAGCTACTTTTTTTTGATAATTAATAAAAATATTTTTTATTACTAGTCCTTAAGACTATAAAAATATATTGAGGGTTTTGAGAGTAAGGTTTTATAAAAGGGAGGAGATGGTTTTATGTTTAAGGTTAATGACCATATTATGTATGGAATGGTAGGAGTTTGCAAAGTCGTAGATATAAAAAAGGAGAAAATTACCAATAGTATTGAAAAAGATTATTATGTATTAGCTCATATTTATTCGAAAAATGTAACTATAAAAATTCCCGTAGATAATAAAAAAATTCCTATGAGAAAGTTAGTTTCTAAAGAAGAGGTTACATCAATGATAAATAATATAAATAATGATGAAAACATATGGATAGATGATGAGAAAATCAGAAGTATGGAATTTAAATCAATACTTAAAAATGGAAAATGCGAAGAATTAATGAAATTAATAACAAGTATATATTCAAACAAAGAAGAAAAAAAGACTTTAGGTAAAAAGATAAATAGAAATGATGAGGGCATAGTGGTAGCAGCAGAAAAATTATTAAATGAGGAATTGGCTACTATTCTTAACATTTGCCCAGAAGAGGTTACTTTATATATACAAAGTCGTATACTTCAATAAAAAATAATTAGAAAATTAAGGATTAATAATATATACTACACAAAAAGATATGAAAAGATGAGATTAAAAAATCTCATCTTTTTTGTTTAATAATGCTAAATTGAATTCTTATTAAATATATTTAACTTTATTTATAGGCAAATATTATATAGAATTTAGAATATAATAAAGTGAGTAATCACTCATTAATAAAAAAGGAGATAAAAATATGTACACTGATAACTACATTTCTATTGAAAATGTATCTAAAGAGTATAAGAAACAAAAGGTATTAAAAAATGTATCATTTAGTATTAAAGAAGGTGAAATTTTTGGATTATTAGGTCCTTCAGGAGCTGGGAAAACCACTTTAATAAGGTTGATTATGGGTATGGAATCACCTAATGAAGGTACAATAAATATTATGACTCAAAAAGTACCAAATTTAAAAATCATTGAACAAATAGGATATACAGCTCAATCTGATGCACTGTACACAGATTTAAGTGCAGAGGAAAATATTAAATTCTATTGCCAATTATACAAACTACCTAAAAAATTATGGAAAGAAAAAATATATGAGGTACTTAAAGTAGTAAATCTAAATGAAGATTCAAAAAAAATTGTAAGCAACTTTTCAGGAGGTATGAAAAGAAGATTATCTTTAGCTATATCATTAATACACAATCCGAAAATACTAATATTAGATGAACCGACAGTAGGAATGGACCCAATACTTAGACAACAAATATGGAATGAATTTGAAAGTTTAAAAAATGCAGGTGTTACAATTCTAATAACAACTCATGTTATGGATGAAGCAGAAAAGTGTGATAGATTAGCAATGCTTAGAAATGGAAATTGTATTTCTGTAGGCAACCCTAAGGATTTAATTAAAGACTTAAATTGTAACTCTTTAGAAGAAGTGTTTTTAAAGCTAGGAGGTAATCCATATGAGAATTAATGCTATTATAATAAGAATAATTAGACAGTTTTTCAGAGATAAACGTACTTTAGCTCTATTAATTATTGCTCCTTTACTAGTACTTACACTTGTAGATTATGTGTTTACAGAAAAAGATACAATACTAGAAATAGGTGTTGAAAATGAGAGCGTAAAAACAATATTAAATTCCATAGAAGAAGATAATAATATATCTATTATTGCTGAAGATGAAGCTAAAGATAAATTTAAAGATAAATCCTTAGATGTATATATAGAAAAAGATAATAATAATTTAAAAGTATTATTAAATGGTAGCGATAGCTCTATAAATGGTCAAGTAATAAAATCAATTCAACAAGCTGTTAAAGACAATACAAAAGAAGAAATGGATAAAATTCAAAAATCATCTGAATTGCTTAATCAATCAACTCAGCCTACAAAACAGCAAGTACTAGTTCCACAAGTAGTAACACCAAATATAAAAATAGATAATTATTATGGCAACGATGATATGAAAACCATTGATTTTATAGGACCTTTATTAATTGGGATTTTTATATTCTTCTTTGTATTTTTAACTTCAGGAGTAAGTTTTTTAAGAGAAAGAACTACAGGAACTTTAGAAAGACTTCTAGCGACTCCTATAAAAAGATATGAAATAGTATTAGGGTATCTAATGGGATTTGGAATTTTTACCATATTCCAATCAGCAATTATTTCTACTTTTAGTATATATGTATTAGATATATATGATGTAGGAAGTACTTGGTTACTTTTATTAGTAACAATAGTAATAGCACTATGTGCACTAAGTCTTGGAATGTTCTTATCATCTTTTGCAAATAACGAATTTCAAATAATACAATTTATACCATTGGTTATAGTACCACAAGTATTTTTTAGTGGATTATTTCCAATAAGAGGTATGGTAGAGCCTTTACAATGGTTAGCTAAATGTATGCCGTTAACTTATGCAGGGGAAGCTCTTAGGGATGTAATGATAAGAGGTGCATCATTTATGGAAATAATGCCTGATTTAAGTATACTATTATTATTTACATTAATATTTGCGTTACTTAATATAGTAGCTCTTAAAAAACATAGAATATGGTAATTAAAGGAGAATATCATGGAAAGTTTGAGTAATTATCTTATAAAAGGGATAGACAAAGAAAAAAAACTTACTCTTAAACATCAAAAAATATTAATTGCTGCAATAGAGCTAATTAGTGAAAAAGGGTATGACAAAGTAGCAACATCAGAAATAGCACAACGAGCTGGTGTAGCAGAAGGAACTATATTTAGATATTACAAAACTAAAAAGGATTTATTAAATGCAATCATAGTTCCATCTTATATAAAATTTGTTGCTCCTATGTGTATAAATGATTTTATGGAAGAAGTTTTAGAAAAAGATTATCATAGCTTTAGAGCTTTAATATGTCATATAGTGGATGATAGAATTGAATTTGCTAAAAGAGAAGAGCTTACTATAAAAATATTAATTCAAGAATTTATTTCTCAAAAAGATACTAGAGAGGAAATAAAAGAAATATTTATAGACAATGCTTATCCTAGAGTGAATAAGATTATATATAGGCTTAAAGAAAAAGGTGAGATAATTGATATATATACAGGAGAGGTTATTAGAATAATAATATCTAATATTTTTGGATATTTTATTCAAAGATTTATTATATGTCCTGAGTTAAATTATGATGATAAGCATGACAAAGAAGTTATTGCCAATACAATAATAAAAGCTTTAGCTAAAGAAAAATAATTAAATAAAGCAATAAAAAATAATAAACAGTAAAAGACTATAAAGAAAAGTTATATATTTATAGTCTTTTACTATTTTAAAAACATTTAGGCATATAAAAAAATTTTGTCATATTTCTTTATTTTATATATAATTAAAATATAAAATAAAATTATAGAGAGAAGTAAAATTATGAAAATACTTATAACTGAAAACTTTATAAAGAATTTGCCATTAGAAAGAAAAGATTCTGTACTAGAAAAAGTAGATAATTTCATAGATGAGCTAAAAAACAATAACAATGAAGTCAAAAATATATCAAATAGTTATTCGGTGAGAAAAGTTAAAGGAAATAATAATATTTTTAAGTTTAGAGTAGATATAGCAAACAGAATACTATTCACTTTTGCATCTAATGTAAATAATATAAGAGAACAATTTAAAAAAGAAAATGCAATTGTAATATTAGATTATTGTAATCATGATAATCAAATTAAAAGAGCGAAAAACTTAAATTTTAATGTAGACTACAACGAATTAGAGGAAGAAGAAGTCTTTGAAAATCTAATAGATCAAAACTATAAAACCTATTATTACAACCCAGAAGAAGTTATAACTAGAATAGTAGATGATAAAACTTTGGTAAATCTTATAAAAGAAGATGAAAAAAATGCAATTTACTATTTAAATGAAGAACAAGAAGAATGTCTACGAAGTGGATTGACGCCCTTATTCTTATTTGGGAGTGCAGGTAGTGGAAAAACTACTGTAGGAATAAATAAAATATACGGAGTATATAAAGAATATGAAGTAAACATAGGTTATTTTACTTATTCTAAGTTATTAATGAAAGAAACAAGTTCAATGTTTCAATACTTATGTACTCAAAATGGCAAAACTGAACTTAACAGTAAGATTGCATTTACATACTTAAGTAAGTACCTATACAATAAGTCTAATAAAACTAAAGCTATAAACTATAATCAATTTGTAGATTGGTTTTACACTAATGCAAATAGAAATGCTAAAATAAAAAAAATAAAGATAGATGTACTAGATATATATAAAGGTGCGACTTGTTGTTAGACAAAGGTAAGCGTGGGTTTACTACAAAACTAGCCTAATAACTTTTAGTTATTAGAACTGATATTACGAAAAGTAGAATGATAGGGTAACGCCTTGAAATGCTTTCCCAAAGGTACGACT
>NZ_JBOFOR010000320.1:0-3964 GCF_051659545.1 Romboutsia sp.
GATACCTAATACAGGAACAGTTGGATATAACTTTGTAGTTGACCCAACTCTATTAACTACTTCAAGTGGTGTTCATAATACTAATACTGCATATACTACAATAAATCATGCTACTTTAGGAAATATATTAAAATTTACAGATAAAAAATACGCAACTTGTGGAGATATTATAACTTACACGATATCTATTCCAAACAACGGTAATGTAGATGCTCTTAATGTAGTGTTGAGTGATACTGTACCAAATGGAACAAGTTATATCCCAAATTCGCTGCAAGTTGATGGCAATCCAATCGGTGGAACACCAGCTAGTATAAATGTTGGAACTGTATCTGCTGGTGGAACTTCAATAGTAACTTTCCAAGTTCAAGTTAATTGTTAAGTTAAAGTTTAAATCTATAATACCTAGAAAGTATTAAATCTAAAATACCTTCTAGGTATTTTTATTTTATATTCTCAAAATACTCGGTAAGTTTTTTGTGTTTAATCTTAATGAGACAAAAACAACCTACCGAGTATTAAATTCTATAGGTATAAATTTATAAATGTAATATTAAATTGTGTATATATATAAATAGTAATATAATAATAAATACATATAGAATTTGAAAGATGGTGAGTATATGAATAAAAGATTTAACACCACAGGTGTATGTGTTCCTAAAAAACACTACATGGTTAATATAGATAATAAACTTAAACAAATTGAAAAGTTTATAGATAATGGGGATTATTTTGTAATAAATAGACCTAGACAGTATGGCAAAACTACAACATTATATTTATTAGAAGAATGTTGTAAGAAAAAATATTTAGTTATATCAACATCATTTGAAGGTATTGGAGATGATATATTTGAAAGTGAAGAAAATTTCAGTAAAGAAATACTAGATATATTTGCAGATAGTCTAGAGTTTTTAGATGAAGATAAAAGTGAAGAACTAAGAGGCCTAAATGATGGATTAAAAAGTTTAAAAGATGTATCAAAAGCTATAACAAAGTTTGTAAAAAATTCTGAACAGGAAATAATACTTTTAATAGACGAAGTTGATAAGTCTAGTAATAATCAGCTATTTTTAAGTTTTTTAGGAATGTTTAGGAACAAATATTTAAATAGTGAACTAGGCAAAGATTATACATTTAAATCTATAATTTTAGCGGGAGTTCACGATATAAAAAACCTTAAATTAAAATTAAGAGATAATGATGAAAAAAAGCTGAATAGTCCTTGGAATATAGCTATTGATTTTAAAATTGATATGAGTTTTTCACCTAATGAAATAGAAACTATGTTAGTTGAATATTGTGAAATCAACGATATAGAAATGGATACTGAAAAAATTTCTAATAGCTTATATTACTACACAAATGGATATCCATTTTTAGTTAGTAGGCTATGTAAAATAATAGATGAAGATATATTGTTAAAAAAACAAGCATGGTCAACAAATGATATAGTGAAAGCCGTTAAATTAGTTCTAAAAGAAAGTAATACATTGTTTGATGATTTAATTAAGAACCTAGAAAATAATGAAGTATTAAGTAATTATGTATTTGATATTGCATTTAATGGAGCTGATAAATTATTCAATATCCATAATCCATTAATAGGACAAGGGCATTTATATGGAGTTTTACAAGATACCAATGGAATGGTTAAAATAAGTAATAGAATATTTGAGCAAGTAATTTATAATTACTTTACATCAAAGCTAGAAAATAATATAAAGAAAATGACTACTTATAATTTTAGAGAGAATTTTATAAATAATGATGGTAGCCTTGATATGGAAAATATTCTACTTAAATTCCAACAGTTTATAAAGGAACAATACAGTAATATAGATGAAAAGTTTATAGAACGTGAAGGACGATTGTTATTTTTAGCATTTATTAAGCCTATAATTAATGGAGTCGGATTTGACTTTAAAGAAGTTCAAATAGCTGAGGAAAAAAGATTAGATGTAGTTATCACTTATAATCAATTCAAGTATGTAATTGAGTTAAAGATTTGGTACGGACAAAGTTATCATGAAAAAGGTTTAAATCAGCTGGCTGACTATATAGATAATCAAGGTTTAGATAAAGGATATTTGATTGTATATAACTTTAACAAAAACAAAGAATATAAACAAGATAAAGTTTATATTAAAGATAAAGAAATATTTGAGGTATACGTATAGTTTCAATATATAAGACCGAGAAAGTATTATGCTAGACAAAAGGGTTATTTTTTTGATAGCTTTTTCAGTTAACAAGGGGTAGCGAAAGCGCTCCCTTGTTGTATTAACACATTACTATAACTTTAAATGCTACAGTTGAAGTTGAACCTGCCGCTATTAGGGATACTAGGATCCACCGTATAATTAAATGTAACACAAATACTCATTACAATTAACTTATGATAAAATGTAGTTCCTACACAAACATAATCATAATGAGTCATAAACATCTTAGCATAGAAGAAAGAGAAAGTATACTAAACTGAAGAGGGTCTTTGTCTGCAAATTCAATATTTACAAATCCATTGTCATAAGCAATTTCTGAATCAGTGTCGAGTGTAGTATTATACTTAAAGTCTTTAAAAATATCAGTGTCCTCTATAAACTTAGCTCCACCTTGTCCGAATGTCATTATATTTGGATTTTTATTTCTGTTGATTTTATAGTTATATCATTTTTAACACTAGCAACATCAACGCTCCACAGTCTAGGTAGTGGAGTATAAACCATTGAACTATATGAACTCAATAGCTCTGTAGCATCATCCAAATATCCCTCTTCAAAATCTCTATATGGTATTTCAACTGGAAGATAAGTTTTTTCCTCTATTGCTTTTTCCATATATTCTGCTTCTTCAAGTGATAATTTGTAAATTAAATCAGATTCGTAGTTAGGATTATGAGGTCCTGTTGGAGGTTCTATAAGTATTTCTTCTCCTTCTAAGTTCATATAACCATGTAAATCTGACATAACAGATGGTGCCCATTTACCTGCAATCATACTATGTATTTCAGATTCTGGTTGAAACTGAACCATGGCATCTCTATTTAAATCAGTTAATGCAGCGTTTTTTTTATGACCTGCCACTTTACCATCAGGATTTGCACAAACATTGAATATTAGAACTGATTTATCTAAAGCTTCTAATACACTTTTATCATTAGAAGTAGCATACTTTTATATAATTTTTAAAGTAGCATCAGTTCCTGAAAATTCATTTCCATGAGGACTGGCATTAAAGTATATTGATATTTTGTAATCAGATTTCTTTTTTTGTATTTCATCTAGTTTTGGCTTTATCTGAGAGTAAAGAGTTGCATGACTGAAAAGAGAAAATTCTTTTTCATCATCCCATCCGTAGACATACTCATCTAATGCTACTGGTTGTGCTTCTATTAGACCACTGTAAATAAATGTAACTGCTAAAACAACTGCTAGAGAACTTGCTAAATATCTCCACCTCTTAACCATAATAATCCCCCTTGATATAAAAAATGTTATTATTTTACGGAATAGTTAAAAAATTATGTAAGCGTCAAAGAATATCCGAATAGAATGCCAATATTTTTTTAGCTAAAATATAAAGTATAAAAACTTGAATATGGAGGCTAACTATGTCAATTGAACAAAGTGAAATAAATTGGGATGAAATTCTAGAAAAATTTGAGAAATATCAAGGCTCTATAGTTAAATTCTGTGAAGTAAATAATATAAGCGCCCATCAACTTTACTATAGAAGAAAGAGATTAAAAAATAAAATTAAAACTACATTTTGTGAAATACTTTTAGATAAAGAAGATGTAGAAGTAGAAGAAATACTTCTAGTGCCAGAAGATAAACCTACTAAATTGATTTCTAATGAAATAAAAATTGAAATTAAAAATATAAATATATACATTCCATCTAGCGAAGCTACGCTTTTAACAAATATAATAAAGGAACTTTCAATATGTTAAACTTAA
>NZ_JBOFOR010000321.1:0-8262 GCF_051659545.1 Romboutsia sp.
AAATGTTTGTGTGCAAGTGTGGGCATAGAGAGAAGTTAA
Organism: Romboutsia sp.; assembly: GCF_051659545.1. GTDB lineage: Bacteria > Bacillota > Clostridia > Peptostreptococcales > Peptostreptococcaceae > JBOFOR01. The sequence goes on from NZ_JBOFOR010000321.1 coordinate 40, forward strand.
GTGTGTTTAAGAAGAGGAAAGAAGAGGATAAGAGTAAGGCTTCTAAGGGTGATGTAAATAAGTATCTGAAGAGTCAGAATAAGGATGATGAGGTATTTAACAATCCTTTTGCTGCTGCTTTGGCAAAGTTGAATAAGAAATAAAATAGAATAGTATTATAAAAAATAAGGCAGTAAATAAATTTAGTTAGTTAAATTTATTTACTGCCTTATTTATATTCTACCAAATAATAATTAAATAGAATAACTAGTAGTACTACCAAAGTAAAGAATACTACCTTAAATAATAATTAAACAATATTACTTAAGTTGCTAATATTTTAGTATGAAAATAATGGAGGATAAATAATGCATTACTTATACCAATTTATAAAAAAGGGAAATAAGTTTTTGTTCAAAACTAACTTTAGACAAAAGGCTTTATACATAGAAGCATTTATTTTAACAGGACTTATGAGATACAAAATATTAAAACATCCATTTAGCAAACTTAAGGAACAACTTGGAAATTACAATATAGAATCTTCAAAAGAAGCTAGTATTGAAGAATATAACTTAGCAAATAAAATTAGGTGTACAGTAGTAGGAATTAGTAGATACACACCATGGGAAAGTTTATGTCTGGTTCAAGCAATGACAGTTCAGAAAATGCTAAAAAAAAGAGGTATATCAACGACTATTTACCTGGGTGTAAATAGAAAGGAGGATAAAGAAATAGTAGCTCATGCATGGATTAGATGTGGAGAAATGTTTGTAACAGGTGGTGATGGCAATGGGTATGCAACAGTAGCTAAGTTTTCTAATTAGCTTCAGTCAGTTGAAGGTAGTAGAACCAGTGGTAGATATAGTAGAGAATAGTAATAGAATATTATACCTGAGAGTAATATTAAAGAGTTCTCCCTAAAAATATAATATAGATATAAATAGTATAAGGAAAGGAGAATAAAATGATAAACTTAGAAACCATAGTTTCATATAGAAGCGATTTAGATACTACTGACTTAGATGGGGATAAAGTAATGATGGACTTAGAAAAAGGGCAGTATTTTGCACTAAATAGTGTAGGAAGTAGAGTCTGGGAAGAAATAGAAAGTCCAATTAAAATTAGTAGTATAGTAGATAAATTGCTAGGAGAATATGAAGTAGATAGAGCTACATGTGAAGAAAGCGTAATGGAATTCATAGAAACCTTAGACAATGCAGGTCTATTAAGTAAAGAATTTTAGGGGGAAAAATAATGGAAGAAACAATAGACTTAAGGGAATATTTTGAAATAATTAAAAAACGAGCTTGGGTAATCATATTAACTACAATAATTGGAGCAACAGTAAGTTTTGGTATAAGCAAACTAACTTATGTACCAATATATGAAGCTAAAACTACACTAATAGTCAACGCAGAGACATATTCATATGAGGGTAGACCATATATTACAGGAGAACAAATTATGGTTAGTGAGAAACTAGCAGTATTATATGGTGAAATAGTAAATTCAAGAGCAGTACTACAACCAATAATAAGAGACCTAAACCTAAAAACATCCTATGAAGCTTTATCAGGTCAAATAAGCGTAACACCTGTAAATGAAACTCAAATTTTAAATCTATCAGTAAAAGATACAGATCCAGAAAGAGCAAGAGATATAGCTAACAAATTACCATCAGTATTTAGTGAAGAAGTAAAAAGAATAACAAAAGCAAGTGGAGTAGAAGTAATAGATTCAGCATTATTACCAGAGTTTTCGATCAACTCAGACTCATCTACAAAGATGGCAATATCAGCAGTACTAGGAATGATGACAGGACTCTTTATAATATTCCTATTAGAATTTTTAGACAACAAAATAAAAACACCACAAGATATACAAAAACACTTAGAAATACCAGTGCTAGGAGTAATTCCAAAAGAAAGTCTTATTAAATAGGGGTGATAAATATGAATAGATTAATAACTTTGAATAACCCAAAATCCCCTATATCAGAGATATATAGAGGGATAAGGACTAGTATAGAGTTTTCTAACCTAGATAAAAACATAAAAGTAATAAACATTACTAGCAGTAAGCCTAATGAAGGAAAAACAACAATAATCTCTAATCTAGCAGTTTCTTTTGCAAATCTTGAAAAAAAGGTACTGATTATAGATGGAGATTTGAGAAACCCAGGAGTACACAAAATGTTTGGTATAAGCAACATTATTGGATTAACAGATGTACTTGTAGGAAGTCACAATTTTGTAGAGTGTGTACATTGTACAGATACAAAGAACTTGCATGTATTAACTTGTGGACCAGTACCACCAAATCCATCAGAAATGCTAGCATCAAACAAAATGAAAAAATTTATAGAAGAGATGAGAGAAGAATATGATTATGTGTTTATAGATTCTCCACCAATAGGATTAGTTACAGATGCAGGAATAATTGGAGGATATTCAGATGGTTGTATATTTGTAGTAGGAGCACAAGAAACAAACATTGATGTGGTAAAGATGGCTAAAGAAAAATTGGATAGTGTTGGAGTAAATATAATTGGAAGTGTGCTAAACAAATATGCAGTAAAAAAATCAACACAAGGTTATTATGATTATTATTATCTAGAAACTAGAAGTAGCAAAAGAAAATCTAGAAAAGAAAATAGACGTAGAAAAAAGGAAGAAAAATCAATGGGTTAAATTTTAGGAAGGTTTGATGGGGAGATTTTGATGGATAAATTTGACTTTGAAGAGTTTGAGTTAGAAGATGAGTCAGAGGGTTCTTCTGTAGCTATTACTTGTGATGAAATTATAATTAATAAATCATGGCTATATATCTGGAGTAAAAGAGCAATAGATATATTAGGTTCACTAGCCGGTCTAATATTATTATGGCCACTGTTCATAGTTGTAGCTGTACTAATCAAATTAGAAGATTCAAAAGGTAAAGTTTTATTTACACAGGAGAGAAATGGTAAGTATCCGAAGATTTTCAAAATGTATAAGTTTAGAAGTATGGTATACAACGCAGAGGAACAGCTAGAAGATTTGATGGAGCAAAATGAGCAAACAGGACCAGTGTTTAAAATTGAGAATGATCCGAGAATAACAAGAATAGGTAGATTTATAAGAAAAACAAGTATAGATGAACTTCCCCAGTTGATAAATGTACTTAAGGGTGAAATGAGTCTAGTAGGGCCGAGACCACCGATACCTCATGAGGTAGAGCAGTATACAGAGTACCAAATGCAAAGACTAGCAGTTAAGCCAGGACTGACTTGTATATGGCAAGTAAGTGGTAGAAACAACATAGGCTTTGATGAGTGGGTGGATATGGATATAGAATACATAAGAACTAGAAGCTTATGGCTAGACATAAAGTTAATATTCAAAACAGTGTTTGTATTATTTGGAGATGAAAATGCTTCATAATATTTACTAATACCCTATATAGTTAGAATTAAACATAAAATATCTTAAATTAAATAAAAATATGAGGAAGTTAGATATGAAAATATTAAACGTAAATAAATTTTACTATAGAAAAGGTGGAAGTGAAGCGTACTTCTTTGGATTAGCAGATTTATTAAAAGAAAATAAACACGAAGTAATACCTTTCTCTATGAAAGATAAAAAAAACTATGATTCAAAGTATAATAAGTACTTTGTAGAAAATATAAGTTATGAAAATATGGGAATAAAAGAAAAGCTTAGTAATGGAGCAAAACTTATATATTCAGTAGAAGCTAAAAATAAAGCTAAGAAGATAGTGAGTGATTGTAATCCTGATATAGCACACTTACACATATTCCAACATCAGCTATCTCCATCTATATTAAAGCAAATTAAAAAAAATGGAACGTACATTGTGAATACAGTACATGATTTAAAGGTTGTATGTCCGAATTATAAAATGCTAAATAATGATGAAATATGTGAAAAGTGTAAAACAGATAAATTCATAAATTGTTTCAAAACTAAGTGCATCAAAGGATCTACAGTTAATAGTTTACTAAATACGATAGAAGCCTATACACATAGAATTCTAAAAAGCTATGACTATGTAGATAAATTTATATGCCCAAGTCAATTTTATAGCGATAAGTTTATAGAATTTGGTATACCAAAAGAAAAAGTAGTTCATATACCAAACTTTGTAGATACTTCAAAAATAAAGCCAAATTATGATTTTGAAGATTATTTTGTATACTTTGGTAGATTATCAGAAGAAAAAGGAATAAAAACACTGATAGAGTCAATGAAATTAATTAAAAAATCTAAACTGATTATAGTAGGAAATGGACCACTAGAAGAAGAGTTAAAATTAATTGTAAAAAATAATAACATAAATAATATTGAATTTGTTGGATTTAAGACAGGCATAGAGCTAGAAAACATAGTGAAAAATAGTAAATTTGTTGTTATACCATCCGAATGGTATGAAAATGCACCAATGTCTATAATAGAAGCTATGTCTTATGGTAAACCAGTTATAGGATCAAATATAGGTGGAATACCTGAATTTATAGAACATAACAATACAGGATTAATATTTGAAGCTAAAGATAGTATAGATTTAGAAAATAAAATAGATACATTATTAAATAATGAGTCGAAAGTTAAAGAAATGGGTAGAAAAGCTAGAGCAAGAGCAGAGAAACTTTATGACAAAAAAGTTCATTATGAAAAAATAATGTCTTTATACAATGAACTTATGAATAGTGGAAAGTAGGTAAATGATTATGAAAATAGCTATGATAGGACACAAAAGAGTTCCATCTAGAGAGGGTGGGGTAGAAGTTGTAGTAGAAGAACTCGGTACTAGAATGGTTATGCTTAATCATGAAGTACATGCTTACAACAGAAAAGGTAAGCATGTATCTGGTGAAAACTATGAGGTACAGAATCTGAAAGAGTATAAAGGAATGAAGATTTTACCTGTTCTGACTATTGATAAAAAAGGTCTAGCTGCATTGTCATCATCTGTATTTGCAACTATAAAAGCTGTATTAGGAAGATATGACGTTATACATTTTCATGCAGAAGGACCATGTGCAATGTTATGGCTACCACATTTATTAGGAATAAGAACTGTTGCAACAATACATGGATTAGACCATCAAAGAAGCAAGTGGTCTAACTTTGCAAAAAAGTATATATTATTTGGAGAAAAGGTAGCTGTTAAGTATGCTGACCATATAGTTGTATTAAGTAAAAATGTACAAAACTATTTCAAAGATACTTACAATAGAGAAACTGTATTTATTCCAAATGGAATAGAAAAACCAGAATACAGGGAGAGTAGAATAATAACTGAAAATTGGAATATAAAAAAAGATGAGTATATACTTTTCTTAGGTAGAATAGTGCCTGAAAAAGGAATCATGGACTTAGTAGATGCTTTTAAATTAGTTGAAAGTGATAAAAAGTTAGTGATTGCTGGTGGATCTAGTGATACTGATGAATTTATGAAAGAATTACAAGAAAAAGCATCAGGCGATGAAAGAATAATTTTTACAGGATTTGTACAAGGAGAAGCACTAGAAGAGTTATATAGTAATGCATATATATATACATTACCTAGTACTTTAGAAGGAATGCCAATTAGTTTACTTGAAGCAATGAGTTACAAAAACTGTTGTCTAACAAGTGATATAAAAGAATGTACAGAAGTGATACAAGATACAGGGGTTAGTTTTAGTATAAGCAATATGAATGATCTAAAGAATAAACTTCAAATGCTTTGTGATAGTCCGGAAACAGTAGATAAATATAGAATAAAGGCATTTAATAGAGCAATAAACGAATTTAATTGGGATGAAGTAGTAGACAACACATTAAAACTATACAACAAATAAAGGAGAAATCATTATGAAAAAATTGAATGGAACAGTAATCGTTACATATCGTTGTAATGCACGTTGTGATATGTGTAATCGTTATAAAAAACCATCTAAACCAGAAGAGGAAATCACATTAGAAACTATAAAAAAACTTCCTGAGATGTACTTTACTAATATTACAGGAGGAGAGCCGTTTATACGTACGGATTTAAAAAATATAGTAAGAGAATTATATAAAAAATCTGAGAGAATAGTTATTTCAACAAATGGATTCTTTACAGATCGTATAGTTGATTTGTGTAAAGAATTCCCGAACATAGGTATACGTATATCTATAGAAGGGTTAGAAGAAACCAATAATGCTATTCGTGGATTAAACGATGGATTCAATAGAGGATATGAGACACTAAAAAATTTAGTTGAAATGGGAATGAAAGATGTAGGATTTGGAATGACAGTTCAAGATAGCAATGCTAAGGACTTAGTTGAACTATACAAACTTTCAGACCAGATGAATATGGAGTTTGCTACAGCATCTTTACATAATAGTTTCTATTTCGTTGAAGCGAAAAATATTATCAAAAATCGTCCTATGGTAGCTAAAGAATTTGAAAATGTAATAAATGAATTATTAAAATCTAAAAGTCCTAAGAAATGGTTTAGAGCTTATTTCAACCATGGATTAATTAATTATATATACGGACAAAAAAGATTACTTCCTTGCGATATGGCTTTTGATACTTTCTTTATTGATCCATATGGTGATGTTATGCCATGTAATGGTACTAAAGATAAAAAAGTAATGGGGAATCTTAACAATAGTTCATGGGATGAATTATGGAATAGTAAAGAAGCAGAAGTAGTAAGATGCAAGGTTAAAAGCTGTGATAGAGAGTGTTGGATGATAGGTTCAGCATCTCCAGCAATGAAAAAATATATTTTAAAGCCTGCAACATGGGTAATAAAGCATAAGTTTTTAAATTTATTTAAATCAAAAAGATATAGTATGTATGAAAATAAAATTGTATGTGATTATAGAGATGGTAAAGTTACAAAAGAGCAATTAGATGATAGATCAACTTGTGATATGAATGCTATAGTTAACGATGGATTATCAGTGATATCAAGAGAGATGTTAAAGAATAAAACAGGTGAAGAAATTGTTGATGCAGATATAGCGAATCAGCTTCAAAAATAATTATATATTAGGAGTAATATTTTATGAAGAATGCTTTAGTAGTTGTTAATTTAGCTGGCTTTCTATGTTTCTTATGGAATGATTTGAAACTTCTTAAAGATATGGGGTACGAAGTATCCGTTGCATGTGATGGTAAACTTAGTGATGGAAATATAGCTAGAGAAATTAAAATATTAGAAAATGAAGGAATAGAATTCCATCAAGTGGATTTTGATACGAAAAATCCATTTAATAGTAAGAATATAAATGCATATAGACAGATAAATAAAATTTTAGATGAAACAAGGTACGATGTTATACATTGTCATACACCTATTGCTGGTATACTTACGCGTTTAGCTTCTATTAAATATAGGAAAAAGGGATCAACTATAATGTATACTAGCCATGGGTTTGCATTTACTGATAAAACTTCTAAAAAATCTTGGTTTATTTATTTCAATATTGAAAAAATAATGTCAAGGTTTACAGATGCTATAATAACCATTAATAATGAAGATTATCTGAATGCAAAAAAAATGAACTGCAATAGAGTTTTTTATATACCTGGAGTCGGTGTAGAGACAAAAAAATATAGAGATATTTTTATAGATAGAGATGAGTATAGAAAGTCAATAGGTATAGATAAAAATAGCATTATGATATTAAGTGTTGGAGAACTATCTCAAAGAAAGAATCATAAGGTGGTTATAGAAGCTATTGGAATGCTAAAAAATAAAGAGAAATATTCATATGTCATATGTGGTAAAGAAGTAGGGCATTCAGGTATTAAAGAACTATTGATTGAAACTGCAAAAAAGTATAATGTAAATTTAATTCTTTTAGGTCATAGATCTGACATTCCACAGATTACAAAGTGTGCAGATATATCAATAATACCATCTACTAGAGAAGGTTTAGGACTAGCTGGTATAGAGTCTTTATCAGCAAATATTCCTATAATTGGTTCAGATGTTCAGGGTATTAGGGATTATATTCAAGATGGTATAAATGGCTATTTATGTGATCCATATTCAGCTAAAGAATTTAGTATTGCTATACAAAAACTTGAAGATTTAGAGTTTAGAAAAAAAATAGCTAAAAAAGGTTTTGAAAGTATTCAACAATACGATATTGAAGAATCAAAAAAATCAATGAAAGAAATATATATGAAATATATAATATAAACATCCATAAAATAAGATATTTATTATATAGTCACAATGACTTA
>NZ_JBOFOR010000322.1:0-4743 GCF_051659545.1 Romboutsia sp.
TTAGCTATATAATTTTGGTATACAGTTGGGATAGGAACTATCCTATAAGCTTGGAGATACTTAGTACAATGGTACTATTGACCAAGAAGCTCCCACTTCAAACGTTACCGTAGGTAGTTAAGTGGTGAGTAGTTCACATCTATGAAAATAGTATAAATAAAAGTTATAGTTTTTATATAAATAATCATGGAAAATATTAAAACTAAATTTATTTTATATATGTTGACAATAGATATAAAAGATAATAAAATATATAAAACTAAATACTTCGTATAATCCCAATAATAAGGTTTGGGAGTCTCTACCAAGAACCTATAATTCTTGATTACGAAGAAGTAATGTGTATTTGATATGCAATGCTTCTTTGTGATTAGGAATTTTTTTATTGCATAGAAGCAAATAGATATGTGGAAATTCAATACAAATGTATATAGCTTAAAAATTATAAAAAGGAAGTTTTATTATTTATAAAAATGGGAGGAAAACAATATGAGAAAATTACCTAAAATAGAATTACATTGCCACTTGGATGGAAGTGTTAGACCGAGCACTGTATTAGATATAATAAAAAAAGAAAATATGGATATAGCTGTGGATAGTTTAGAAGAAATAAAAGCATTACTACAAGTACCTCAAAGCTGCACTTCTCTTAATGAATATTTAAAGAGATTTGAACTACCCAATAATGTAATGCAAAGTAAAGAAAACTTAGAAAGAGTAGCATTTGAATTATTAGAAGATGCAGCAAATGAAAATGTTAAATATATAGAAGTAAGATTTGCACCGCAACTTCATGTACAAAAAGGATTAAACTTTAAAGAGATAATTCAAGGTGTAATAGAAGGCATTAGAAGGGCTGAAGAACTTTATGAAATAAAAGGTAATATAATTTTATCTTGTATGAGATCAAGTGATGTAGAGGATGGATTAAAGGTAGTAGAAGCAGGCAAAGAATATTTAAACAAAGGCGTAGTAGCAATAGATTTAGCAGGGGTAGAAGAAGAAGGATTTAGTCATAAGTTTAAACCTATAATAGATAAAGCTAAAGAATATGGATATAGAGTAACTATACATGCAGGAGAAGCAGCTAGTGGTAAGAATGTAATAGAAGCAATAAACATACTGGGAGCGGAAAGAATAGGCCATGGTGTCAGAATAAAGGATATGGATGAAGCCTATGAGTTAGTTAAAGAAAAAAATATTACTCTAGAAATGTGCCCAACAAGTAATATTCAAACTAAAGCTATAGTTAACTTTGAAGAATATCCATTTTATGATTTCTATGACGATGGTATAAATGTTACATTAAACACTGACAATAGAACTGTATCAAATATAGACTTAACAAATGAAATAAATCTAGTTCTGAATAAAGATAATTTTACAATAAAAGACTATAAAAAGATGTATTTAAACACAATAGAAGTTATTTTTGCAAAAAATGAAGTTAAAAACTGGTTAAAATCTTTTATATAAACAAAATAAGTAAAAATATTGTTATAATATTTATTAAAAAGAGATATTCAGCATAAACATGGAGAAGGATTTATAAGCAAACATTAATATTTACTTTGATGAGGGGAACTGTAAATTTTATGGAATATAGAAAAATAAAATTACTTATTATTATAACAATATTTTTTATTATAGCTTCACAACATGTTTCAAATGCAACACAAGAAAGCAAAAATATATTATTTATAAGCTCCTATAATCCCAATTATATAACTTTTAATGATCAAATATCGGGAATAAAAAAATCACTAGGAGACGATGTGTTTGTTCGGATAGAGTATATGGATTTTAAGAATTACTGTAATAATAAAGATGAAAAAAATACCTTCTATAATTTAATAGAAGATGATTTTAAAAATTATGGAAAATTTGATGCAGTAATTTTAGCCGATGATTTGGCCTTACAATTTGGAATTAAACATAGGTATGATTTATTTAAAGACACACCTGTTGTTTTTTTAGGAGCGAGCTACTTAGAGAATATTGAACAAGCAAAAAAATTAGAAGATTTTTATGGTTTAGTTGAATTGCCTTGTATAGAACATAATCTTAAACTAATAAGTAAATTTCATAGTGGTAAAAATGTAATTGCTATAACAGATAGTTGGCCAAATGAATCTCCAGAAATGAAACAATTCTATAGCTTATCTTCTAAGTATAAAAATCTAAATTTTAAACACTTATCATCTAAGGAAATGAATTTTGAACAGATGAAAAAAGAATTAAGCAAATTAGATGATGATGACGTAGTGTTGTTAACTTATTTGTATAGAGATAAATCAGGAAATGCTATGGGTATTGAAGAATCATCAAAGTTTATAGAAGAAAATACTAATGTGCCTTCATACTGTGTTGCTAGTTATTCTGTAAAAAATGGATTTATTGGTGGCAGAGTAATATCTCATTATGAACAAGGGAGTCAAGCTGGACTAATAGTGAAAGATTTGTTGGAAAATAAAAAACCAAAGGAAAAGGTTATCAATCGAGATGTATTAAATAAATATGTATTTAATTACGAAGAATTACAAGAAAATAAGATTAGAATAGAAAAACTTCCTCAAAATTCAAAAATTATACATGATTCTGATGAATTAATAAATAAATATAATAAAATGAAAGATATAGATTTAGCCATATCAATATGCTTCATTATTATAATTGTGGTTTTTGTATTTTACATATTGAAAAAACAACATTACGAAAAAGTATTACTTGAGGCTAAGGAATTAGCTGAAAGTGCGAATAAAACCAAAAATCATTTTATATCAAATATAAGCCATGAACTTAGAACACCAGTGGCTGTAATTATGTCTTCTAATCAACTATTAGAATTAAATCTAAACAAAATAGAAAATGAATACTCAAATAGTAATGAAAACAATATGAAAATCATAAGGCAAAATTGTTTTAGATTACTTAGGCTAACTAACAATATAATAGATATAGCTAAAGTAGATTCAGGGTTTATGAACTTGAAACTTTGCAATATAGATATAATTTCTTTTTTAGAAGGTATTGTAGAGTCTGTATTACCTTTTGCTCAAAGTAGAAAGCTTAATATAATATTTGATACTACTGAAGAAGAATTAATAATGAGTGTAGATTTAGAAAAAATAGAAAGAATAGTATTAAATTTAATTTCTAACGCTATAAAATTTTCTCATGAAAATAATTATATATATGTAAGCATAGAAACTAATCATGAAATATTTGTATTATCTATAAAAGATTATGGAATAGGAATAGAAGAAAAGTTTTTAAATGCTATATTTGAAAGATTTACTCAAGTAGATGATACGATGATAAGGAAAAATGAAGGAAGTGGAATTGGACTATCTATTGTGAAATCTTTTGTAGAACTCCATGGTGGAAATGTAAAAGTAAAATCTAAGATAAATGAAGGTAGTGAATTTATAGTAGAACTGCCAATTATAATTACAAATACAGACGATTCAAATAAATATTTTGAAAGTTGGATTAATGAAAACACTAATGTAGAGCTTTCAGACATATATTTCTAAAACGAAAGGTTCTATAGAGTTATATCTATAGAACCTTAATTATTTTATATTACATTTTGTCAGGAGCTTTGTATTCTACACCCTTAGTATCTACTTTTATTGATTCAATAACCACATCTTTAACTGGTATATCGTTAGCGCCTGTTTCAACATTCTCTATTCTGTGAACTATATCCAGACCTTTTATAACTTTACCAAAAGATGCGTACTGACCATCTAAATGAGAAGAATCTTTAGTAACTATAAAAAATTGACTTCCTCCACTATCTTTTGCTTGGCTTCTTGCCATAGATAATACCCCTTCAGTATGAGCTAAATCATTTTTAAATTTGTTCTTAGTAAATTCACCCTTTATAGAATAACCAGGACCACCCATGCCTGTTCCATCAGGGTCTCCACCTTGAATCATGAAATCTTTTATTACTCTATGGAATATAAGATTATCATAGAAACCGCTATTTGCTAAAGTTATAAAGTTATTTACAGTATTAGGAGCGATGTGAGGATAAAGTTCAGCCTCAACAGTTCCATAATCCTTAAATACAATAGTAGCTATAGGAAGCTCCTTAGGAGGCGTTCTTACCTCATCTACAGTGCTATTAGAGCATCCAACTAAAGCTAGAGCTCCAGCAAGTATACTTGCTAAAAATCCTTTTTTATTTTTGTTTGTCATAAGTTTACCACCTTTATGTAATTTATGAAATTATTATATCATATTATGCATCTTATTATTTAACAAACTCTATTTTTATACAAGTTTTTAAATTAAGACAGTCAATAAAAGAGTCTATAAACTTTTTTGGTGAAATAAGTTTATATTCTTTTGAACGCTCATATTTATTAATATAAATTATCGTAATTATATAGTTAGACTTAATAACTGCACCTTCAGTGAAAGATATTTTTTCTATATTTTCAAAGGTTAATAGAGTGTTGTTTCTAAGGACAATAAATAGCTTATCTTGTAATAGGAGGTTATTAATAAGTGAAATGGAACTTGGATCAGAACTTATGCCATTTAGTGTAGAGAATATTTTATTTGAGTTAATTGACATTAAAGATTGAAAAATATTACAATAAATTGCCGAAAAGCCCCCTTCTTTAGATGTGGGGATGAAAGGCAAGGTCTCAAACTATCTTAATAAAGAGAGGTGGAACAACTTCTAGTTATATTAAGTCTCAAATGTTGTATAATAAAAATAATATA
>NZ_JBOFOR010000323.1:0-3974 GCF_051659545.1 Romboutsia sp.
ACATCAATATATATTTTATAATATTAAACCAAATAATTTTGAAAAAGTTCAAGAATATACTCCTATAAATATTAGTTTTGAAAATGAATATATAATAACATCATTTACTAGCCAAAACACAATTCAAAATGCCTCAATAGTTATAATAAGCTATTCTAAAGATAAAAAAGAAGGAATAAGTTTTATTCCTATAAATTCTACTACATCCATTTCTTTTGATAAAAATATAGAAAAAATAATGCTATGTATAAGAGTGCAAGGTGAAGGAAAAATAAAATTTGACCAAATAAGCATAAAAGAAAGAAAAAAAATATGTATAGAAGAAAGCAAATCTGACTATTTAGTTCTTACTAATTTTTATCCTTCAGAAGATAATTTATACAAAAATGGGTTTGTTCATAGAAGAGTTAAAAGTTATATAAAAAATGGATTAAATGTAGATGTTTTTACTTTCAATTACGATGAAAGAAATAGATTTTCCAAGTATGAGTTTGACGGAGTGAATGTATTTAAAGGGTATAAAGAGGAGTTAAAAAGACTACTCCAAAATTCTTCTTACAAGAAAATATTAATACATTTTATTAACATGGAAATGTATCAAGTTATTAAATTCGTTAATAAGGATATTGATATTATAGTATGGTTCCATGGTGCTGAAGTTAGACCTTGGTATAGACGACATTTTGAATATAATGAAGATACAGTGATAAATAAAATAATACAATCTAGTAATGCTAGAATGAGTTTTATGAAAAATCTTTTCTCTGAAAAATTAGAAAAAGTACATTATATATTTGTATCTGAAACATTTAAAAATGAAGTAGAAGAGGATTTATGCATAAAACTAGATAATAAATATTACTCAATCATTCATAACGTTATTGATGAAAACCTGTTTGTATATAATGAAAAAAATTTAGAACACAGAAAAAAAATACTTAGTATTAGACCTTTTGAATCTAGAAAATACGCAAATGATTTAAGTGTATTGGCAGTACTGGAGTTGTCAAAACAAGAGTATTTTGATGAATTAGAATTTTGTTTTTATGGTGAAGGTAAACTATTTGAAGAAACACTAGCCCCCCTAAAAAAGTTTGATAATGTAAAGATATATAAACAATATTTAAAGCAAGAAGACATACCTAAAATCCATAAAGACTATGGTATATTTTTAGTTCCGACAAGAGATGATTCTCAAGGTGTTTCAAGAGATGAATCTATGTCAAGTGGTCTAGTGCCAATTACAAATAAAGTATCTTCAATTCCTGAGTTTGTAAATAAAACATGTGGAATGTTAGCTGAAGGAGAAGATTATATAGGTATTGCTAAGTCAATCCAATACCTTTATCTAAATGCAGAGGAGTTTTTGCAAATGTCAAAACTAGCAGCAGAACATGTAAGAGAAATAAGTAGTGAAAAAAATACGATTTTAAGAGAAATTGAATTGATAAAAGCAAGTAATATTTGCAAAAATAATGAAGCTAAGATAAGTAATGTAAAAGAAAATAAAAAATTATATAATCACCAACCAAATATATCTATAATAATGGCTTCTTATAATGTTGAAAAATATATTGATGAGACTATAAATTCAATAATTAATCAAACCATAGGATTTAAAAATTTAGAACTAATTGTTGTAGATGATGCATCAAATGATAAAACACCAAATATTTTAAGTTCTTACTCAAAACAATATGAAAATATAACTGTAATATATAATAAAGAAAGAAAAAAATATCCTGGTAAATCTAGAAATAAAGCATTAAAGGTAGCTAAAGGTGAATATATTATAGTTTTAGACTCTGATGATATTCTGTGTAAAGATTCTTGTATGACTATGTATAATCTAATGAAAATTTATAAAAGTGATTATATTATAGGAAAATATAGTTATTATCATGAAATAAACAATAGATTAGAACCAGCAGCCTTATTTGAAACTATTAAATACACTAAACCTGCAATAAATTTTAATTTATTAAGCTTAGATAATAGTGGAGAGGTTGATGTTAATAGTAAACTTACATTGGAAGATGTAATGATACAACCGGGAACTTCTTGCAATAAAATATTCAAAAGAGAATTTTTGATATTAAACAATATTGAATATAGAGAAGATCAAATCACTGGGGAAGATTACATTTTAAATCATGAATGTCTATTAAAAGCATCTAAAATATCATATTTTCCAGTAGAAGTATTTTTATATAGAAGAAGAAATGATAGTAACAATAAATCTATAACTCAAAATTTTACTTTTGAAATTTTAGAGGATTTGATGAAACAAAAAACAAGAACTTCAAAACTATATCAAAGAACCAAATACTCTTTTGATAGTATGACAAACAGATATTTCTTAGGTATATTTTATCAAAAAATTATTGAAATTAAAGACTATCCAGATGATGAATTAATAAAAATTTTAGAATATATTAGAAAAAATCTATACTTATTTGACTTAGAGGATAATAAGTTAAGTGTTAAAGCTAGAGATATATTTAATTATATTAAATATGAAAAATATGACCAGCTATTTAAGATAATAAGAAACTAAGGTGGTAAGATTAATGAACAATTAAAAAATTAGAGGTAGAAACGCCTGCTAATAATAATCACCAAGTTGTATATCTTAATGATGAAGTTAAGAGTATAATAAAATTTAAATAGCAAAGACACTATCCCTAAAAAGGATAGGGATAGTGTTTTTATTAATCTTTTAATATTTGTTTAGGCAATACATATCCTAATATCATGAATATCACACCTACGACTAATATTCCAACAAATCCTAGATTAAATAATGAAGGGTACTTATCTGATATATTGAATAAAGTTAATTTACCCATATCAAGAGTGTCAAATAATCCCATACCTTTAAAATATCCATAAGATAGTGAGAAAGTAAATGCTCCAACTAATCCACCTATTACAGCAGAGATAGCTTTTTTTACAGAACCAGAACCTATAGCACCAACACAAGTACCAGGACAAGTGCCAACAGCACCGAATGCTAAACCGAATAATAAACCACCAATAATTACGCCTAAATTCATAGACTTAACGCTTAAATGTGATATATCAAATATTCCAACCATTGCAGCTATAGATAATAGTACACTACCAAAACCAATTGCAAATAATATAATTTTAGCTAGAGTTAAATCCTCTAATCTTAACATTTTTAATATATTTTTAAATACAGTGGCTCCTACATAAGATAATGCAAATCCAAAGAAACCACCAAGTAATATTGCTAATATAATTTTCATATAAATTTCCTCCTTTAGTTAGATTTCTTTAACTTTTTTACTACTAATGCAGTTGGGATAGCTGTACCAAACACTGCAGCAGCAAATACGTAGCCACTAATACTTCCTTGCATCATACCACTCATCATATGTCCACTAGTACATCCATCAGCCATTCTTGCAGCGAATAGTAATAAAAATCCGCCTAGAAAAGCAGGAACATATTTTTTAATAAATCCTTCATTTCTATTTATTTTCTGGCTGTTTCTTATAGAACAATTTTTTATAATTTCATCTTCATCAGTTCTTCTATTTTTCTTTAAGACATACCCAAGGTATCCTCCAAATGGTATAGCTAGTACAAATACAAAGTCATAGTTTATAGGATTTTTTATAGACTCTGCTAATTTACCTTCTGATTTGTCATAGTATTCATTAGTGCTTATATAACCTGATTCTCTGCTAGAGTCCTCTACTATAACATTTTTATCTATAGAACTATGAATAATTCCTGATAATACTGAGAATTGAGTAGAAACTCCAACCGGCTTTACTAAAAATATTGCCAAGAAAAATGATAAACCTAATATAATAGCACCCTTAATCCAACTGTTTTTATTCACGTTACTTCCTCCTTATTATGTGATTATATTTTGATATATTTGTAGTATACAATAAATAGAGAGAGTTTTATGTGACTTTATCACATAAGTTGTTATTTAT
>NZ_JBOFOR010000324.1:0-4016 GCF_051659545.1 Romboutsia sp.
TGTACCAGATTTTAGCTAGTCTTATGGAAAATGAAATAAACTATACTAGATGTATATACAAAGAGAGTGGACTAGAAGAGGAAGTTATAAACTATTTACAATACAATGCAAATAGTGCATTAGAAAATCTAGGATTTGAACATTTATATAATGCAAAAGAAATAAACCCAATAGTTTTAAATGGATTAAGCACAGAAACCAAAACTCATGACTTCTTTTCAACAAAGGGGAATGGATATCAAAAAGGAGTCTATGAAGAGTTACAAGATGAAGATTTTATTATTTAAATATACAACACTCATACTGCAAAGTATGGGTGTTTTATTATGTATTTTAATAATTTTTAATAATTTAAACATTTTTATATAATATTTTCCAAATATAATCAATCTTATAAATGATAAATATGGGGGTTTGCAAATGAAGTGGCTTACAGAAAAAATATTAAAAAATAAAGCTATTGTACTAATTATATTTCTTTTAGCCTTAATATTTAGTGTGTTTAGCTCTAAATTAGTAAAGGTTAATTATGATTTAGCGGATTATCTACCTGAAGATTCACATTCGACGGTATCGCTTGAAGTAATGAATAAAGAATTTGAGAAAGGTCCACCAAATCTAAGGGTAATGTTAGAGGAGATGTCTATTCCAAAAGTCTTAGAATATAAAGACCGAATTTCTAAAGTAGATGGAGTCAAAGAAATTCAATGGTTAGATGATTCTGTAAACATAAATCAACCTATAGAAATGATAGATAAAAAAGTGCTAGATTCTTGGTATAAAGACAAGAATGCCTTATTTTCAATAGTAGTGGATGATGGTAATGGATTACAAGATACTATTAACGACATAAAAGGAATAGTAGGGAGTAAGGGAGCAATTGAAGGTCAAGCAGCAACATCAGCTTTTGCACAAGCTTCAACAGGAGAAGAAAGTTCAAAAATTATGATGTTTTTAATACCTTTAATATTAATTATTCTAATAATAAGCACTAGTTCTTATTTTGAGCCATTTTTATTCTTATTAACAGTAGGAGTAGCGATATTAATAAATACAGGAACGAATATATTTTTAGGGGAAATTTCTTTTATAACTCAGTCAACAACAGCTATTCTTCAACTTGCAGTATCTATGGATTATTCAATATTTTTACTTCATAAATTTGCAAAATTTAGAGGTAAAGGAATGGATGTAAAGGAAGCAATGGCTAATGCAATGGAAAAATCTTTTTCACCTATAGTGGCAAGTGCATCAACTACAATATTTGGATTTTTATCTCTTACACTTATGAGATTTAAAATAGGACCGGACTTAGGAATTGTATTAGCAAAAGGTATAATAATAAGTCTTTTATCAGTAATGTTTTTATTTCCAGTGTTAGCTATATACACTTACAAAATAATTGATAAAACACAGCATAAATCATTTTTACCTAGCTTTGAAAAGTTTAGTAAGTTTTCTATGAAAATTGGACCGATAGCAGTGGTAATTATATGTTTATTAACTGGACCTGCATTTTTAGCTAAAGATAAAAATCAGTTTAGTTATGGAGCATCTTCAATGTCGAGTGGGGAAGAAACAGAAATTGGAAAAGATACAGCTAAAATAAATAAATTATACGGTAAATCTAATCAGGTAGTATTAATGATACCATCGGATGATGAAGTAGCTGAAAAAGAAATAACAGATAAACTTTATAACATAGAGTGTGTAAGTGATGTTATATCTTACTCAGAAGCTATAGGAAATGAAATACCTAGAGACTTTATACCAAAAGATAAAGTATCTTCTTTAGTAAGTGATAATTACAGTAGAATGATAATAACTCTTGCAGCAGAAGAGGAAAGTGATACAGCATTTAAAACAGTTGAATCAATTAGAAATTTATCAAAAGAATATTTTGCAGATGACTATTATTTAGCAGGAGGTAGTCCGAGCACTTATGATATAAAAACAACAGTAACTACAGATGATAAAGTTACTACAATAGGAGCAATTGTTGCAATTGGGTTGGTAATATTAATTACTTTCAAATCTGCATCAATTCCAATTATTTTATTAATTGCTATAGAATCTTCTATATGGATAAATCTATCAGTTTCATACTTTAAAGGAATAGAGCTAGCATTCATTGGATACATGGTAATTAGTTCAGTTCAATTAGGGGCAACTGTAGATTATGCAATTTTATTTGCAGATGAATACTTACAAAATAGAAAAAAATACTTAAAAGAAAATGCAGTAATTAAAACGATAAAATCAACAACGGGAACTGTTTTAACCTCTGGGATAATATTATCTGTATCTGGATATACATTGGGGTTAATATCTTCAAACACTGTAATAGCTCAGTTAGGAACGCTAATTGGAAGAGGTGCAATATTGTCAATCTTATCTGTGTTATTATTCTTACCAACTATAATGGTAATGTTTGATAAAGTAATTGAAAAAACATCTAAAAATATAAAGTTTTATAAAGAGGGGGATAAATATGAAGATAAACATGAAATTGAATTCAGCTAAAAAAGTTACAACAGGACTAATAATCACCTCAATTTTAGTCGGCAATATTAGTATGGTATTTGCCAATAGCAATACTTTGAAAGAAGAAGTAGTTTATACAAAGTTAAATGATAATGGAGATGTAAATAACATTTATGTAATAAATAGTTTTGATACAAGTTCAAATAAAAATATTGTGGATTATGGTAATTATACTAATGTAGTAAACCTTTCAACTGAAGATGTATTAAAATATTCAAATGGTTTATTAGATACAAAGGTAAACAATAAAGATGATAAGTTTTTCTATCAAGGGGATATGAAAATTAAAGAAATACCTTGGTATATAAATATAGAATACACACTGGATGGACAAAAGATAAATACAAAAGAATTAGCAGGTAAAAGTGGTAAATTAGAAATAAAAATAGATATAGATAAAAATGACAAAGTAGATAAAGCTTTTTATGATAATTATGCAACTCAACTATCTTTAAGCTTAGACGGAGAAAAATGTAAAAATATTAAGGCAGAGGATGGAACTATTGCTAATGTTGGGTCTACTAAATCTATTTCATATATCAAACTACCAGGAGAGAGTGCAAGTTACACGCTAACTACAGATGTAAAAGATTTTGAAATGGACCCAATAATTATCAATGGATTAAATATGGGAATGAATGTAAATGTAGATCTTGGAGATATGAATAATTCACTAGATACTTTAGTAAATGCAGTTGGAGATTTAAATAAAGGTACCTCAGATTTAAAAACTGGTGTAGATAGTTATAAAACGGGAGTAAATAAATTTTATATGAGTAGCACACAATTGTTAGATGGAGCAGGTCAATTAAAAACTGGAGTAAATGAATTTAAAGGTGGAGTAGCATCTCTAAATGATGGTGCAAAATCTTTAAACAATGGATTAGAAAGTTTATCTCAAGGTTCTGCAAATTACAAACAAAATGTAGAAAACTATTCAGCTTTAGTAAGTCAAATGACAAGCGAGCTAAAAGCAAAGTTACCACCAGAGATTTATCAACAATTACCATTAGATAGTTTAGTGGAAGGAGCCCAAGGATTAGCAAATGGTTATGAAGGTATTGATAATGGAATAAACGGTGCAAAGACTGGTTCAGGAGCATTATACAATGGTTCACAACAATTAGCTAATAATATTTCAGATTTAGCTAAAGGTTCAGAAGGTGTATATAATGGAGTAGCAGCATTAAGTAATGGTACCAATGAATTAGTAAATGGAATAGATAAGATTGGGGAAGGTGCATCAAAATTAAATGCGGGATCAACACAATTAAATAATAAAACTAGCGATGTACCAGATGAAATAGATTCAAAAATTAAAGAAATGACTTCGAAATATTCAAATAGTAACTTTAAGCCAATTTCTTTTGCAAGTGAAAAAAATAAAAATATAGAAAGTGTCCAATTTACTATAAGAACAGAAGGCATATCTATAGAAAAGAAAGAAAACATTGTGAAGGAAGAAAAGAAAG
>NZ_JBOFOR010000325.1:0-2086 GCF_051659545.1 Romboutsia sp.
TGTAAATAATAAAAATGAAGATGGAACAATAAATACAGAACTTGATAAAAAATTAAGCGAAACATTGAAAGTAGATTTATCAGATGGTATAAGAATGGACTACAACTTAACAATAGATGATATAACAAAAACAGCAGGAGATAAGTCTGGAAATAAAAGTGGTTTAGAGATATTAAATAATATAGTTAAAGAGTTAGAGCAAGATCCAGTAGTTATGGAAAATATAAAGAATCTATCTACAGACTTAGATGGATATATGAATGATATATTAAACAATAGATCTTTAGTAGGTTCAAAAACAAATACAGTTGAAGCTGTAAAAGAAAGTAATGAAGCGAATATTTTAGAAATGACAGCAACATTTTCTTCAATACAAGATGTAGACTATGCAGAGAAATTCATGGAATTAAAGTCGGCTGAAATGATTTATAATGCAAGCCTGCAGGTTGGGGCAAAATTGATAAAACCTACAATACTAGATTACTTAAGATAGGAGCAGTATATAATGAACGTGTTTTTTAAAAAAGGAATACCAGGATTTGAAGAACTTAAAAAATTTACAATAGACGATTTAGAGGGAAATGATAAGTTTAAACTAATACAATCAGAAGAAGAAATTAGTTTTGTTGCAGTAAATCCTTTTGACATATATACGGACTATGAAATAAACTTAAATGATGAAACAATAAAAGAATTAGAAATAGAAAGTCCGAATGATGTATTAGTATTAAGTATATTAACTCTAGGAAAAACGTTAGAAGAAACAACAATGAATTTAAAAGCCCCAATAGTTGTTAATATAAAAAATAATCTTGGAAAACAATTTATATTGCAAAGTGAAGATTACCAAACTAAGCATCCTTTGATAAGGAGAGAAGACAATGTTAGTAGTTACTAGAAAAAAAGGTGAATCTATATTAATAGGTGATGACATAGAAATTAAAGTTAGTAAAATTGAAGATGGAAGTGTGAAATTAGCTATTTCAGCACCTAAGGATATGACTATTCTTAGAAATGAAGTATTAGAAAAAGTAAAACAAGAAAATAAAAATGCTATAAGTAGTGATTTAGACTTATTGAAACTACTTAAGTAGGGGGAAAGATGTATACAGCAAATCCATATAACACATATAAACAAAATTCAGTAAACACATCATCAAAAGAACAACTATTGCTTATGCTAGTAGATGGTGCAGTTAAATATACTAAAATAGCAAGACTAGCAATAGAAAAAAAAGATGTTCAAAGGGCTCATCAAGAGCTTGTTAGGGTTCAAGACATATTTTCAGAACTTATGGTAGCTTTAGACACTAATACTGGTTTTGCAAATGATTTATTCAATTTATATGATTTTATTAAAAATAAATTAGTAGAAGCAAATATGAAAAAAGATGTAAATATAATAGATGAAGTATTACCACTTATAGAAGAAGTTAGAGATATGTGGTATGAAGTATCAAAAAAAGCTAAGGGCTTATAGGAGGGGATAAAATGTCTTCGGTAAACTCAGTAAGAATACCTGGACTAGCTACAGGTATGGATACAGACCAAATGATAAAAGATATGTTGGTTGGGGAACAAAGCAAAGTAGACAAAGCTAAACAAAAAGAACAAAAAACTAAATGGCAGCAAGAAAGCTATAGAGATATTATCAAAAGTGTAAAAGGACTTTATGATAAATACTTTAGTGCTACCTCACCAGACTTTATACTAAGTACTAAAGTGTTTGGTACAACAACAATAACAAGTTCAAATAGTAATATTATAAGTGCTACTGCAGGAGCTGGTGCTAATAATATAAATTATAAGTTTAAAGTTACTGAAACTGCAAAACCACCAAAGCTAGAAAGTAAGGTAATAAGTAAAGATGAAACTATGGAAAAATATATAACTGGTGATTCATCTAAAATAACTATAAATGGAAAAGAGATTACCATAAACAAAACTGATACTATTAAAAATGTAGTTGATAATATCAATAAATCCTTTCCAGGGAGTGAAGTAAAAGCTATATACAGTGAAATGACAGGAAAATTTTCTATTGAAGGAAATAAAACAGGTTCATCATCTAAGTTAAGTGTTAGTG
>NZ_JBOFOR010000326.1:0-1472 GCF_051659545.1 Romboutsia sp.
ACAATATCATTTGATGTAGATAACATATAAATATAAACTAATCACTTTTTTGATACTATTAAAGTCGATTCTAATAAAATTAGCCTCTTGTAATATTTTAAGAGGCTAATTTTTATATATTAATCTATTTTATTTATAAATATTAAGCTTTTTTAGCCTGATATTCGATTATTTTTATAATAAATATTTTTGATGTATTACTTATACATAAGATTTTAAAAGTTCTAATTTACCTTCTATTTTATAAGTGACATCTTTAGTTATATAAACTGTTTCCTCTGTCTTAAGTGCTATGCTACCTTCTTTTGAAGTTATAGTACCTTCTCCACTTATCACTGTGTATGAGTGGAATTCTTGAGTTACATTATCTTCATAGCTTCCATCTACTATTATTTTATCAACTGTAAAATATGGAGTTTCTAATTTAGTAAAATTGTCTATCTTTCCACCATGATTTTTCATTTCATAATCTATTACATCAAGAGATTTTTCGATATGCATTTCTCTATCTCTACCCCAGTCATACATTCTGTAAGTAACATCACTACTTTGTTGGATTTCAAGTATTTTAAGTCCACCTTCTATAGCATGTACAGTTCCTGCTGGTATGTATATCATATCTCCTTGTTTCACATTGATTCTCTTTAAGTTTTCTTCTACTTTACCTTCTTCGATTATTTTTGCAAAATCATCTCTATTTAAACCTTCTTTTATACCGCAAATTAAGCCTGCATCTTCTTTAGCCTCTAATATGTACCAACATTCTGTTTTACCGTTATCGTTTTCATACTTTCTAGAATATTCATCTCCTGGATGAACTTGAACTGATAATGCTTCATTTGCTTGTATTATTTTTATAAGTATAGGTAATTCTTTTCCTAAAACTTCTACTAAAGTTTTGTCCGTTCCTTCAACTATAGATCCACCATTTCTATGAGTAGATAAATTCCACTCTTCATATCCCCAAATTTTTTCGCTATAAAAAGGTTTTAATTTTAATATTCCTCTCATTTTGCCCTCCATTTTAGTTATTTGAAATATTTTTATTATCTATGTACTTTCAGAAGTTTTAATTTTACCCTTCTTTAACTTCTATTATAGGTAAATTTATACTTTATTTCAAAATTTTCATATAATAGATTCAATATACTATTTATCTGATATTTCTTCCAATTTGTTTTTACTTATGTTAATCATTGCTAAAAACATATGGCTATTTTCTTTATAAAATTCAAGTACATCTTCAAAGGTTGGTCTTTCATATCCATGAGCATGTTCATTTCTAAGCATTCTTAATGCATTACAAAATAATGCTCCATCTTGTGGAAGTAGCCCACTTTCTTCACATTGGGTTACATATTCTATAAAATCTTTACTTTTTATACTTATATTAAATTCCATATTACAAAAAGCTAAATAGTTTTTTGTTAACTCATAAAATGAATTTACATACGCCTTAAATCCACTTTGAA
>NZ_JBOFOR010000327.1:0-4510 GCF_051659545.1 Romboutsia sp.
AGTATATAAAAGAAGAACAGAAGAATATTTAAATAATTTAGAAAAGAGTTATGACAAAGGAGAAATAACAGAAAAACATTTTAAAATAGTAAAAGAAAAATTATTAAATTATATAAACAATGATAAAAAGTAAAGTAACATTAAAAAACATATATTATTACTTACAAGGTAACACTAGATATTTATTTTGGAAGTTTTATGCAGAAGAAATAATTCCTCTATTTATATTTAGACTGTTTGTACCTAAACACATTTATGAACAAATAGCTATGAGAATACGGTCTATGAATAAAGAGTGTCTCAATAAAGGTGCTTGTATTAAGTGTGGGTGTAGAACAACTGAACTTCAAATGTGTAATAAAGCTTGTAATGATAATTGTTATCCTAGAATATTAAGTAAAAAAGAATGGAAATTTATAACTACATATAGTTTTATAATACTTGAGGATAATATAAAATTTAAGATAGAAAATAACAAATTTTTAAAATTTTAATAAAAATGAATTGGAATACCCTGGAAATAAATATTGGTAATGTAGAACAAGGAAAAACATACCCAATAAAATATGAATATTTTGGTAGTAAAAAAATAATAAATGTAAGAGTGTCTTGTGGTTGTAGTAAACCAGATTATAATGAAAAAGAAAAAATATTAACTGTAAATTACACTCCTAAAGATGTTCCTTATCATTTAAAGGATTTAGGTAAATACCAACCAACACAAACTTATGTAGTAGTGTATGAAGATGATACAACAGAAGAATTAAAATTAACAGCAACAGTATATTTAAAGCTTATTTAAAATGATAGATGAAATTTCAAAAAAAAGAATAGAGCAATTACACCCTTTTATCAAACAAGATGTAGAAGATATTGTACAAATACTAAACACAACTGTTCTTACAAGAAAAGCTAAAGTTAGAATAGCTTGGGGGTTAAGAACTTTTGCAGAACAAGATGAATTATATAAAAAAGTACCTAAAGTAACAAATGCTAAAGGAGGAGACAGTGTTCATAATTATGGTTTAGCTGTTGATATAGTAATGATTATAAATGGAAAAGAAGCTTCGTGGGATACTAAAAAAGATTGGGATGAAGACTCTATTGCTGATTGGGATGAGGTAGTTTATATGTTTAAAGAATATGGTTTTACTTGGGGTGGAGACTGGAAAAAATTTTCAGATAAACCTCATTTTGAAAAAACAAATAAACTTACCTTAGCTCAAATAAAAGATAAATATACTAAAAAAGATTTTATTTCAGGAACTAAATTTATAAAAATATAATATGTCATATTTATTTGAGATAGAAGAAAAAAGAGTTTACCCAAAAGCAGAAATATTACTTGTTAATCCTTTTAAAGAAATATGGGACAGGGATAAAAGTAAAAACAAAGAAACTGCAATAAAAGAACTTAGTTATGCTGAGTTTATGACTTCAATGTTAAGGAGTAATCCTTTCAGAGAATATGCAGAGGACAGAAAAGAAGTTGAGATTAAACAAGTACTTAACATACCTAAAGATTGGAAAGGAGACAGTAAATTACAATTAGTTATTGATAAACTTGAAGAAATACAAACAGAAGGTTCTGTAACTTATAGATATTGGAAATCTAATAAAACAGTTATAGAAAAACTTATAGAGTTTTTTAATAATATAGATGTAAATGAAAGGAATCCAAAAACTTCTGCTCCCATATATAAACCAGCTGATATTACTAAGGCAATTACAGATTCTGAGAAAGTATTAATTAGTATTACAACAGCTAAGAAAAAAGTTGAAGAAGAATTGTTTGAAACAACAAGAAATAGAAGTGATAAAAAAATTGGATATTTTGCTAACCCTGAAAGTATAATAAATACATGAGTATAATAGACGAAATTAAAAAAAGTAATAATGACATACCTTCATTATTATTTAAAGCCCAAATAGATGCTAAAATAACACATCTATTACAGAAAGATAGAACTTATGCTAGACATGAAGCAATGAGTATTTTTTATGATAAAATAGGAGATTTAATAGATACTTTTGTAGAAACTTATAAAGGAATAAAACCTTTAGAAGAAATATGTACTAAAGGCAGTTGTTGTATTGAAAACCCAACAGATTATTTTCAAAATTTATACAATACTATAGAAACTTTAAGAAAACCAATTAAAGAAACATTTTTACAAAATCAAATTGATGAAATACAAAGTTTAATTAGTCATACTCTTTATAGACTTAAATTTATAACTACATAATGAGTCAAGTAAACTCAATTAGAAATGAAAACGGCATTTGGATTAACTCTCAGGTTTTTAGAGAGGAGGGTTTACATTATAAGAAACATGGGTATTATTGTCCAGAAGTAACTGAAAGTTTAGCTTGGAAAAATTATTGGACTGAACAAAGAAATAGATGTATTCATGGTTATGCTGTAGGTGGAGTTAAAATTACAGGAGACCATTATTTTTATCTTAATTTTACAGAAATACCACAAGCAGAAGATAAGACTAAAAAAGTAACAAGAAAAGTAATCTCTATTCCAGATTTCTGGGATGGAGATTATAATTATTTTTGGGTTAGAGAAATTGCTAGAAAAGGTATAGTTACTCCTTTAATTACAGATGCAAAAGAGATTGAAAAATTTTACAATCTAATTGGAGAAGATAAAAATAAAGAACTGATAAGACTATTTGAATCTTTACATTTAGGTTTAAAGATTGACCCAGTTGACTTAGAGGGGGGTAGGAACTTAATTGTAGGAAAATCAAGAAGAAAAGGTTACTCCTTTAAAAATGGTGCTGTAGCTGCAAAAAATTACTATTGCTTACCTTATTCAACTACAATATTAGCTGCTTACGAAAAGAAATTTTTATATCCTAAAGGTTTGTATTCTATGGCAAAAGACCATATAGGTTTTATAAATGCAAACACAGCATGGGCTATGCCCTCTGATGTGATGGATAAAAACGATGGTGTAAGAGCTAGTTATTATGAGTATGTAAATGGAATTAAACAAGAAAAAGGTTTTAAATCTTCTATTATTACAGCAACTTGTAAAGATAACCCTGATGTAATGAGGGGTAAAGATGCTTATGATATATTTATAGAAGAAGCAGGAGCATTTGGTACTCCAGGATTATTGACTGAAACATACAATGCTATTCAAGATACAGTTAAGGCAGGAGAAATTGCAACAGGTTTAATTACTATCTTTGGTACTAGCGGCGACATGGAGGGAGGTACTTATGATTACTCCAATATGTTTAGAAGACCTACATTATATAATTTATTACCTTTTTATAATATATGGGAAGAAGATAAAATACAAACTAAAGTAGGGTTTTTTCACCCTATGAGTCAAAATTTAGAAGGATATTATGATGCTCAAGGTAATTCAGATTCAGAAAAAGCAACAGCATTTGAATTAGAGTATAGAGAAAAACTAATAAAAGAAGGAGCTACATCAAAGCAAATTCAACAAAGGATGCAAGAGAAACCTCTTAATCCTACAGAAGCTTTTTCATTTTCTTCTTCTAGTGTTTTTCCTATAAAAGAACTTGATGGACAATTAAGTAAAGTTATATCTAATAACCTTCAAAATACAAAAGGAACTCCTATAAGATTTGAAAAAATTGAAAATGAAACAAAAATAATTCCTATTTTAAATAATAAAACACAACCTATAACTTCTTTCTTTAATGAAAGTCAATATTCAGATAAAAGAGGTTGTCCTGTAGTTTATGAATTTCCTATTGCAAATGCTCCTAAAGGTTTATATAAGATAGGGTATGACCCTATTAGACAAGATTCAGGAACTTCTTTAGCTGCTATTATAGTTTATAAAGGTGTTCATATAGGCTCTGTTTATCATAGCATAATAGTTGCAGAATATATAGGAAGACACGAAGATACAGAAGATAT
The DNA here is from genome assembly GCF_051659545.1 of Romboutsia sp. Lineage (GTDB taxonomy): Bacteria > Bacillota > Clostridia > Peptostreptococcales > Peptostreptococcaceae > JBOFOR01. The sequence goes on from NZ_JBOFOR010000327.1 coordinate 3,913, forward strand.
AGATAGAGTAGCAGAGAATTTTGCTGATGCTTATAAAACTACTATAATGTATGAAAATGAAGTAACTAATGTTAAAAATTACTTTAGAAGAATTAAAAGATTAAGTTTACTAGCTGCTCAACCAGATGCTGTTATATCAAAAAATATAAAGAAAAGTAATGTTGCTAGAGTATTAGGTTGCCACATGAATGTTCAATTAAAAGATGCAGCAGAAAAGTATGTTAAATCTTGGTTGCTTACTGTTTTAGATTATGATGAAAATGGTTCTCCTATTACAGTAATAGACAGAATATATTCTCAAAGATTATTAGAAGAATTAATTGCATATAATAGAGAAGGAAATTTTGATTTAGTCTCTGCTTTATTTATGTGTATTTTTCAAGTACAAGAAGAAGTGTTAGGAAAAGAGTATGAAACAGAAGAAGACAAAGATTCTAATTTAAACCAATTAATTGATATAATTAATAGTATGAGTAACAAATAAAAATTATATCTTTGCAAATTATATTATTATTATGAAAGACATAAGACAAGAAATGTTATCCTTAGCGGAAAAAAATGCTAACGATAAAAGATGGTATAAAGCTAAAGCAGATTA
>NZ_JBOFOR010000328.1:0-1468 GCF_051659545.1 Romboutsia sp.
TAACTTTTATAAAACTTATCCATTCATATTTAAATATATAAGGAGTGATTTTTGTGAAAACTAGTAGTATGTTTTGTTCATTAAGTAAGAAATGTAAAGTTCAATATTCAAAGGAAATAAGCGAAAATCTTTCAAAAGAAAATGAACAATTAGAAAATTTATATAATAAAGATCAGACTGTTGAAAAATAATATCATTTTCAACTAATTAAATAGATAAAAAGCTCTAACCTTACACTGATGTATTGTTAGAGCTTTTTATTTTATATCATATAAAGTAAATGAAAGCTATGCTTCCATCCACTTTTTTGATTCTTCATATATATTTTCTGCTCCTAATATAGCTGACACTACTGCATATCCTGCTACATTAAAATCGTCTAATTCACCTTTATTTTCCAGGGTAATACCACCTATACAAATAATAGGTATATCCACCTCATCCATTATCTTCTTCAAATCATTCTTGCTTACACTATCTGCATCTAATTTAGTAGAAGTAGTAAACATAGCGCCAACACCTATATAATCTGCTCCATCTTCTTTAGCTTTTGCAGCTTGAGTAATATTTTTAGCAGATACTCCTAGTATTTTGTCAGGTCCGATTAACCTTCTAACCTCATTAGCAGGTATATCTTTTTGCCCCACATGAACTCCATCTGCATCAACTAACATAGCTATATCTACTCTATCATTAATTATTAATAAAGCATCATATTTTCTAGTTAACTCTCTTAATTTGTAGGCTCTCTCTAAAAACTCATTTCCTAGGAAATTTTTTTCCCTTAGTTGTATTGTTTTAATTCCTGCTTTTAGAGAGTCCTCTATTGCCTCATAAAAATCTCTTCCTTCTAAGATTTTTGAGTCCGTTACTAAGTAAACTTTTAATTTATCCATATCTTCTCCTCTATTGTACAGGCTTATTGTCAATTCTAACTTCATTATTTAATTTAGCTTCTTTGGCTATTCTTGCAAGTGGCATAAAGGCTATAGTAATTGAACATAGTATTCCTTCTACACCAACACTTGAGAAGTTATATAAAAATGAGTATAACCATACGTTCATACCTTTTGGAGCATATTCCCCGAAAAATACTACCCCAGATAAAACACTACATGCTACACTTAACATACTAGCCATTAAACACCCAAGTATCGCATGTGATTTTTTTTCTCTACCAAAGCTTCCTGCAAAACCTAAAACTATGTTTGCTAATATATAGTCTAATATTAGTTGTACTGGATGAACTACATATGCACCATTTAATAGCTTTAGTCCTCCGTAGACTAAACCTGCAGTTAATCCTTCACCTTTTCCATATAATAAAGATACTAGCATTACTGGCATCATTGATAATAATGCTATTCCTCCACCTTGAGGATATTGAATAAATTGAATCATACTTAAAATAAATGCTATTCCACTAAACATCCCTATCGCTACTATTTTTTTAGTAGTGAATTTTGTT
>NZ_JBOFOR010000329.1:0-2840 GCF_051659545.1 Romboutsia sp.
TTTTTTATTTTTTAAATCTATGTTGCATATTTCAGTATTCTTTTTTATCTCACCTTTATTTTCAATAATAAAGTCTTGAAGCTTATGCATAAATACTCCTGTACCACCCTTTGGATACCTATAGTCTAAGTAAAGACTAAAATAACTTAACGCAAAAAAGCTTGGAGTATTGGTAAAAAAGGATTGTGATATCATATCTCTTAGAGCTTGACTATCCGTAAAATTCTTTAAATATTCTTCAACTGGCACGTTTAATTTATTTATTTTAGGTAGTTTACCTAAAAGTTTAATAAACCATGGAAGGATCGTTTTTAATAAATATTCTTTATCCTCTTTATTCTCTACAAACAAGGGATGCTCTATTCCATATAATATATCCATACACTCCATGATATTTTTTATCTCTTCAATTATTTTGTCTATGTCCTTAACATTATCTGGAAAAGCATTAATCAGTAGTTTTTTATAATCCTCTAAATTCTCTTTAGATTTAATCTTTATAACTTCCTCTTCAATACCTAAGGAAACAACATTCTCCAAAAACTCTATATCTATGCCTAATTGCCTAACCATTGGCTTTATTACACCTGAATCTTCAATAGCTCGTATCCCACCATCAAAGGTAAAACCCTTATATTCAAAGGAATTTACAAGCCCACCAACTTTAGCTTCTTTTTCACATAATAATACTTTTTTGCAAGCTCTAGATAAATACGCAGCTGCTGTTAGCCCTGCACTTCCACCACCTACTACAATAACATCATAATCCATAATACTCATCCTTTATAATTTATTCCTTTAACCCTACTAAATTCATGCTCAGATTATAAACTTCCTTTTGATAATTACTATCTAGTATATGTTTTGCTGGTAATTCTTCTGTAGTTAGATAGAAAAACTTCCCACTTACTCCTTCTACCTCTGGATCTGCTGCAAAATAATATAATGACTCTCCAGACATTTTAGGGTCCTTAAAGATTTTGTGAACAATATATTTTGAACTCAATCTATAAAGGGCTCTATTATTATTTCCTATATTGGTTCTTACCTCACCTGGATGTATTGCGTTTATAGTAACATCTGAATCTTTTAGACTATCTGATAACTCCCTAACCGTTAGTAGTTGAGCACTTTTTGATGCTCCATATCCTCTAAGTCCTGTATATATTCTTTTCCTCCAATGAATGTCATTAGTATCTAATCCATTGAATCTATGTCCTTCTGAATTGACTTGAATTATCCTAGCCTTCCCACTTTCCTTTAGTCTTGGAAGAAGTAATTTAGTAAATAAAAATGGTGATAAATGATTTACTATAAACACCATTTCAAAACCATCTTCTGTATGTTGTTTACTAGTTGAATACATCCCTATGTTGTTTATCAAAACATCAATTTTAGGATAATTACTTAATATAGTTTGTGCAGCTCTACGTACTTGTATAAGTGAACTAAAGTCAGCAATAACAATATCTATTGAAACATCATGTTTTGCAAGAGTTTCCGCCTTAACTCTTAAAGCTTTTTCTTCATTTCTACAAACCATTACAATATTAGCTCCACCCTTTGCAAGCTGTTTTAAGGTTTCTAATCCAATTCCAGATGTAGTTCCTGTAATGACACAAGTTTTACCTTTCATGTTTTTATCACTAATCTTATGAGGAAGCTTACCATTTGGTATAAATGCTAATTCCTCTGGCCATTATCTTCACCTCTTATCCAAAATATTTGTGCATAAATTTTCTATACGCTTTACCAAACTTAGGGATACCATTAAATATATCTCCCCATATGTCATAATAATCCCTTTGCTCTATTATTCTTCCATCTTCATGAAGTGTCAGCCTTGTAGCTCCAAAAATAGGTGTATCTGGTGATTTTCTAAAAGACATGGTCATTTTCCATTCCATGGTTATAACATTAGAATGTTGCACTACATTAGTTAAGTCCATTCTTAAGCTCTTGCATCTATTTGTCAGCCTATCACACATAGCCATAAAGTTTTCTTTTCCTTCAATTCTTTGAATGCAGTCTTGAAATACTATTTGGTCATGATAATAAGGAAATATATGAGACCAATCAGGCTTGCCATCTGTATTGTAAGTTTTTACCCACATAACCTTTACGGTATCCGCGTCAAGCTTGAAATTACCATTATCCATTACTCTGTACCTCACTTTTAAAATTTTATCCCTCATAAAAATTCATATGTGTGTGTTATCCAATTTATACTGCTTAAGTGATAACAATCAATAATAATAAAACCTACAACAATTAGATAGACACACTAAAATAAGATGCAACCTTTTGATTGCATCTTACTTGCCTTGCTACTTTTGATGAACTTATGCAAAAAAACAAAGACGATTATCAGCTGCATATTCTTGATTTTGTGCTATACTTGTACTATGCTAGAACTTTCAAAACGGTATAATATACCAATTCAAGGGGCTATTGGGGACAAAAACTAAAGGTTAATTTAAGCGGAGAGTAGTTCTACTATAAAAATTTTAATATACAAGAGGGGGATTTTAACTTGGCTAAAATTATAATTAAAAATGAAATTTTAGAAATGATGCTTTATGTTTGGGATTCAATACATCAAAGGGAAAAGATAGCAGATTCATTCTTCATTGGACTATCGAATCAAGAAGATATGAAATGTCTATATGGTGAAGACTTCACAAAAGACTCTGTAAGAAAAGTGCTTTCAGCAATATCAAACAGAGAGATTCTAAATGCACCAACAAAAAAGGAAAGTAGATATTGGAATAAAAATATGTGGATGCTTGAAGATTTGAATTTTACAAATATGATGGTAGCACCAGTAAAGCATCTTAATT
>NZ_JBOFOR010000330.1:0-6409 GCF_051659545.1 Romboutsia sp.
ATTAACATCTTCATTGAATTTTATCATTTGTATTACCTACCTTTATATTTTCAGATAATACTATTATTTCTCTTACTTGAAAAATTATATATATGAAAGTAATTACATTTGAATGTTTTCATTTAGAATATATATATTAAAAAAAATAAAAAAGAAATATTTCATAATATAGGCTATGAGTTTTGCAAAATAAAGGATATTAGAAATAGTATAAAAAAGATTACTCACAACAATGTACTAGATGAAGTAGAACTATTTGAAATAAAAAACTTTGTAATCTGTAGCGAAAGTATAAAAGAAAACTATGAAAAATTAAACCTAGATATACCCTATATAAATCTAGATAGCCTAAACAGTATCACAAAATTATTAGATCCAGATGATTTAAAAATGAGCACATTTCATATATATGATTCCTACAGCGAAAAAATCAAAGAAATAAGAACTCTAAAATCCAAAGTAGAAAATGAAATCTTTAAAGAAACCAACTCAAAAGCAATAGAAAAATTAAAAAAACAAAGATTAGCCATAGTAGTAGAAGAAGAAAAAGAAGAACTAATAATAAGAAAAAATATAACACAAAACCTTAAAGCTTATGTAGATTCTATAAATAAAAATATAAAATCCATAGGAAAGCTAGATTTACTAAATGCAAAAGTAGACCTAGCAATAAAATACAATGGAGTAAAACCTAAAATAAATGATGCAAATCAAATATACTTTAAAGACCTAAAAAATCCTAACTTAATGGAAATTCTACAAAAGCAAGATAAAAAATATATACCAATAACTATAGATATAAATAAAAAAGTAACTTTAATAACAGGTGCAAATATGGGCGGAAAAAGTGTTAGTATGAACACTATTGCACTTAATTTATTTTTATTTCAGTGCGGATTTTATGTATTTGCAAGTGAAGCAAACTTATGCGTACTAGATTTTATATACCTAATTTCAGAGGATCTACAAAACATGGGCAAGGGCCTAAGTACTTTTGGAGCGGAAATAATAAAATTAAAAGAAATAATAAACCTTATGGAAATAGAGGATGGATTTATTGCCCTAGATGAGTTTGCAAGAGGGACAAATCCAAGTGAGGGAAAAATACTATTAAAATCAATCTGCGATTACTTTAAAAACTTTAACTCAATATCTTTAATATCTACTCATTATGATGAAGTAGTGGAAGAAGACATTGACCATTATCAAGTAATTGGACTTAAAAATGTAGATTTTGATTCTTTAAAATACAAAATAGATTTAAATAAAAAACAAAGTGTAAACCTACTACAAGAAAATATGGACTATAGATTAGAAAAAGTAAAAAAAGAAACTAAAGTTCCAAAGGATGCACTTAATATATGTGCTTTACTAGGACTTTCAGAGGAAGTAATAAATATTGCTAAAAAGCTATATGAGGGGGGATACAATGAGTAAATTAAACTTGAATTTTGAATTAGTGGAAAAGGCAAGAAAGTGTGCAAAAAACATAGCCTATAACACACAAGAGTTTATAGATAAACACACTACAGTAGCAGTTGAAAGAACTGTATGTAGATTATTGGGAATAGATGGAGTAGATAAATTTGAAGTGCCACTTCCAAATGTAGTAGTTGAAAACATAGCAAAAGGAAATGGATTAGGACTAGGTGCAGCCTATTTTATAGGAAATGCAATGGTAGAGCTAAACCTAACACCTCAAGAAATAGCAGAGAAAGTAGCTAACAATGAATTAGATTTAACAAAAATAAAAGAAAATGACTTATTTGAAATAAAATTAAAAATAAAAGAAATAGCTAACAATAGCGTTGAAAAAATAAGAGCCAATAGAAATACTAGAGAGATGTATTTAGAAAAATACGGAGATAAAGAAGGGCCATATTTATATATAATAGTAGCTACAGGAAATATATATGAAGATATAGTTCAAGCAAAAGCAGCAGCAAAACAAGGAGCAGATGTAATAGCCGTTATAAGAACTACAGGGCAAAGCTTACTTGACTATGTGCCATACGGTGCAACTACAGAAGGCTTTGGAGGAACTTATGCAACAGGTGAAAACTTTAGATTAATGAGATCGGCATTAGATGAAGTAGGAGAAGAAGAAGGAAGATATATAAGACTTTGCAACTATTGTTCAGGACTATGTATGCCAGAAATCGCAGCACTTGGAGCACAGCAAAGATTAGATGTTATGCTAAACGATGCACTATATGGAATACTTTTTAGAGATATTAACATGAAGAGAACTATAATAGACCAATACTTCTCAAGAATAATAAATGGATTTGCGGGAGTAATAATAAACACAGGTGAAGATAATTACCTAACAACAGCAGACGCAGTAGAAGAAGCTCATACAGTACTTGCTTCTCAATTTATAAATGAGCAATTTGCATTAGTAGCAGGACTACCAGAAGAACAAATGGGTCTAGGTCATGCCTTTGAAATAAGCCCAGATTTTAAAAATGGATTTTTATACGAATTATCTCAAGCACAAATGGCTAGAGAAATATTCCCTAAAGCACCACTTAAATATATGCCACCGACTAAATTTATGACAGGTGATATCTTTAAAGGACAAGTACAAGATGCCTTATTTAACATGGTAACAATAATGACAAATCAAAAACTACACTTACTAGGAATGCTAACAGAAGCAATTCACACACCATTTATCTCAGACAGAGCAATATCAATAGAAAATGCACAGTACATCTTTAATACCATGAGTGACTTTGGAGAAGAAATAGAGTTTAAAAATGGAGGAATAATTCAAAGTAGAGCAGATGAAGTTTTAAACAAGGCTTATGAGTTATTACATGAAATAGAAAAAGAAGGTTTATTCAAAACTATAGAACAAGGAAAGTTTGCAGGAATAAAAAGACCTATAGATGGAGGGAAGGGATTAAATGGAGTAGTTATAAAAGAAAATCACTACTTTAATCCTTTTATCGACTTAATGTTAGGAGGGAAAAACTAATGAGTAGTGGATTATATTCTATGAACAAAAAAGACTTTGATAAAACCTTAAATCTTGAGGATCTTAGACCTTATGGAGACACTATGAATGACTCTAAGGTACAAGTAAGTTTTACCTTACCAATCTGTGATGATGAAAAAGGAATAGAAGCTGCAAAGCAAATAGCTAAAAATATGGGACTAAGTGATATAAATGTAGCTCATCACAAAAAACTAGACAAGGAATTTACCTTCTACGTTGTATTTGGAAGTGTAGGAAAAGGGGTAAATTATAATGAAATCCACGTAGAAACAGTAGGTGGAGATATAATGGACAAAGAAGAAATAGAAGAATATATTAAAACTAATATTAAAAGAAACATTGTAGTGGTAGGAGCAAGTACAGGTACAGATGCTCATACAGTTGGTATAGATGCAATAATGAATATGAAAGGCTATGCAGGAAATTATGGTTTAGAAAGATATGAAGGAATAGATGCTTATAATTTAGGAAGCCAAGTTCCTAATGAAGAGTTTATTAAAAAGGCAGTAGAGTTAAATGCAGATGTACTTTTAGTATCTCAGACAGTTACTCAAAAGAATGTTCATATAGAGAATTTGACTAATTTGGTGGAGTTGTTAGAAGCTGAAGGGTTAAGAGACAAGGTAATATTAATCTGTGGAGGCCCTAGAATAAGTTTAGAGTTGGCTAAGGAATTGGGCTATGATGCAGGATTTGGACCTGGGAAATTTGCGAAGGATGTAGCGAGCTTTTCAGTATGTGAGATGGTAAATAGAAAATTAGTATAATGTAGACCGCGAAGAGGAAAATTGTATAAGTTTTCCTTCAGGCATTCGCAAAATTCGCTTCGCTCATGGCGCCGACAGGTCGCTTAAATGTCGGTGCAACTTATACAATTACCCTCTTCGCTCAGTAGCTATATAAAGCTTTTCTATTTATACTATATGTAGGTAGAATAGATGAAAAAGAAGAACATACTAAAGATTAACCATGATGTGATTAATAATATAAAAAAAATTTATAATATTAAAAGATAGGGGCACTTGTGTGTCCCCATTTTGTATAGAATATTTAAATTATGCTTAGAATAGCACTAAGTGCAATAAATTTGTGTAAGATATGATCAGTAGTATTTATAAATGTATTGAATTATATTATAATTAATTATATATGTAAATAATGAATTTAAGAAAGGGGCGAAATGGATGTCTCCATTAGCAAAACAGATAATAGAAACTTTATCTAATGAAGAAGATGAAGCTGTTCTTGCTCAGGTATTAGATTACTATGAGTTTTTAAAAGAAAAAAAGAAAAAAGAATTAGATAAGATATGGAACAATATAAGTGAAGATGAACCAAGTAAAGATGAAGTTGAAATAATAAATAAGCATATAGATGTGGAAAAAAATGAAACTATATCATTAGATGATTTAGCCAGGGATCTAGGGTTAAATGACTAATATATATAATATACAATTAGAAAAAAGTGTTGAAAAGTTCATCAGAAAACAAAATAAAGATACACAAAAAAGAATAATAATGGCTATATACAAGTTACCAGAAGGTGATGTGAAAAAGCTTAAGGGGTTTAAAAATTACTATAGAATGAGAGTCGGAGATATTCGAGTAATATTTGAAAAAGAAGATGACAAGTTAAAGATAATAGTAATAGATATAGGAAATAGAGGTCAAATATACAATAAATATTAAAATAGATAGGAGTTATGCAAATAAAAAGATGATTTGCAATAGCTCCTATTTTTATTTGAACTAATATTTGCATTACTTAATATATTAGTTTCTCATATTATAATGTTGATATTTAATAATATAATACTATACACTAAAAGATATAGGAGAAATAACTATAAAAGGGTATGGAGGATATAAATGGAGATTAGACAAATAGGATTTGATGATGCGGACAATTACTTAAATATGCTTTTAAATTTAGATAATGAAACTAAATTTATGATGTTTGAACCTGGGGAGCGTTCTGATGATATTAATATTGTAAAAGCTAGAATTGAAAATAGTATCAATGGTGACAATTTGATTTTAGTAGCTACTGAGGATGAAAATATAATTGGATTCCTTTCTGTTCAAAGAGGTGTACCAAAAAGAATTAAGCACACAGCATATATTGTGGTAGGGATACGCGAAGAATTTAGGGGTAAGGGTATTGGAAGTAAACTATTTTTGGAATTAGATATGTGGGCGAGAGAAAATAATATTACAAGGCTTGAACTAAGTGTTATTTGCTCTAACACTGTAGCAAAACACCTTTATGAAAAGAATGGATTTGAGATAGAAGGAATTAAGAAAAATGCAATGATTATAGATGGAAAATATGTAGATGAATTTTCTATGGCTAAATTGTTTAATAATTAGAAAGGTAGAGTGGTATAAATGATATTAGAAACTTATAGAACAATTCTTCGTAATTTCGAAGAAAAAGATTTAGAAGATTTACATGAGTATTATAGTCAAGATGGTGTAGGAGAAATGGCTGGATGGAAGCATCATAGTAATATGTCAGAATCAAGAGAAGTACTACGTAGAAATATTAAAAATAATAATACTTTTGCTATAGAAAATAAAGAAAATAAAAAAGTGATTGGTCATATAACAGTAAATAGTGATTCTGAAAATGGAAGAGAAGATACAAAAGAATTGGGATTTGTACTTAATCGTAACTATCAAAATAAAGGAATAATGACAGAAGTAATTTATGAGATTCTGGATTATTTATTTTGTAATGAAATAGAATATGTGTATGCTTGTTGTTTTCAAAACAATCAATCGTCTAAGAGATTGATTGAAAAATGTGGTTTCACACTTGAACAAGAAGGTACAATTTATTCAGCATCCCTAAATGAAACATTTAAATCATTTGAGTATGTCTATAGTAAAATTGATATTAATAAAGGAGTATAAAGATGAATAAAATAACATGTATATGTTTAAGGAGTAGCAACTAAATAGGGGGGGAGATTTTATGAAAACAGTAATAATTAACGAATGTAACAAAGAACTAAACAAAAGTGACATTTTACTAGACTTATCAGAAAAAAGCGCAAAAGGATGTTGCGGGTGTTGGACCTGCTGGTGGACTACTCCAGGAAAGTGTGTATTCAAAGATTTAGATGATTTTTATCGAGGATATATAAATGCAGATAAGGCTATATTTTTTGCAAAAGTATCTCAGGGATTTGTTAGCGGAAATCTAAAAACTTTATTTGATAGAATGATTCCACTTTTCTTGCCTTATACATCAGTATCAACAGGAGAGTCTATGCATCTAACTAGATATGACAAATATCCAGATATCGAATTTTATTATGATGGTGAATTTAAATCACAAGAAGGAAGAAAAGTATATGAAGATTATATACATAGAGTATTTTATCAATTCCATTCAAAAAG
>NZ_JBOFOR010000331.1:0-6073 GCF_051659545.1 Romboutsia sp.
ACATATATCGGAGCCCCCATTATCGCAGCAATAAAAGTAAGAGGAAGCGAAACCAACCACATACAACCTAACTCCAAAGCAAGAGCATACTTTGTATCTCCACCACTTCTTAAAACACCAATTATTATCAAAGTATTAAAAGATTTAAGAGCCATTAAAATACCCATAATAATAAAAATCTTAGTCATATCAGGAACTAAATGATTAGATACACTAAAAATCTTTAAAAGGAAAGGTATATTTAATATTAAAAGTCCTCCAAAAATTAAGCCAGTAATAAATACAAGAACAGAGAATTTTTTAGCATAAATAATAGCCCTATCTATATGATCTGCACCCAACTCATTACCTAGCATTATTGATGCACCTATTGCAATACAGACACCTGTTATTATAAAGAAATTACCTGTAGTCGTAGCAATTTGACTTGTAGCAATTGCCGAAGTACCAGCTTTTGAATATGCTACAGAATATAAAACTGTACCAATTGCCCAAGTGGTATCATTTAAGAATATTGGAAAACTTTTAGATGTAAATATTTTTATAAAGGCTGAATCTATACGTTTCAAATCTTTTACTTTGAACTTTAATGCATAGTCTTTCTTTATAAAATACACATATCCAAGAATTAATAATAATTCTATAATTCTAGCTATTAAAGTTGCTAAAGCAGAGCCTCTTACACCTAATCTTGGAAGTCCTAGTTTACCAAAGATTAATCCGTAATTTAAAATTATATTTACTAAAAGAGCAATAGAACTACATACCATTCCTAACATAGGATTTCTAACACTTCTAGACCCCATACTAAAGACTGTGCTAACTGCTATTAAAGGATAACAGAAGATTATTATACTAAAATATGCACCACACAATTCTATTACTTCTGGGTCGAAAGAGAAAATATTAATTATAGAATTAGGTACAATTAATACTGGTATTAAAAATATTAAACTAAGTATAATTGCTAATACTACACTAAAACCAGTAACTTTTCTTATATTAGAAATATCATCTTTTCCATAGAATTGAGATATAAAAACTCCAGCGCCCCCAGCTAACCCAGATAAAGACATACTGAACAAGAAGAAATATTGATTTGCAACACCTATAGAAGCAACAGAAGCCTCCCCTAAACTACTTATCATTACAGTATCAATAACATTGATTGAAGTAGAGATAAGCTGTTGAATAATAATCGGTATGCATAGAGAGAAAAGAAGCTTATAAAATCTTTTATTATCATCATTTAAATTGAACGTACCTTGCAAATAATCACCCCTTAATATAAAATTCTGATATAAATAATATCACAAATAAAGAGTTATGTAACCTAAAAGAATAAAAGAAGCCTATTGGCTTCTACATTAATTCCTCCCACTCTTCGTAAAGAGAAGAAAGTTTGTTTTCTAGATTTATTTTATCTTGGCTAACTTGCCTTGATTTTTCAGGATTAGAATAAATTTCTTCCTGGCACAGAAGTACATCTGCTTCTTCTATTTTTAATTCTGTTTCTTCTATTTCTTTTTCTATATTTTGGCGTCTCGCTCTATTTTTCTTTTCAGCTTCACGTACTTCTCTTTCTTTTCTTTTTTCTTCTTTTATTTGAGTTTTAGTTTTTTCTTCAACTTCTTCAAAAGTCGTTATTTCTTTGATTTGTCTTTTCTTTTCTACATAATAATCATAGTTACCTAGATATTCAGTAATTCCATTAGCATCTAAAACTAAAATTTTATCAACTACTGTATTAAGGAAATATCTATCATGAGATATAGTAAATATAGTGCCTGTATACCCAGTTAAAGCGTCTTCAAGAACTTCCTTAGAATCTATATCTAAATGGTTAGTCGGTTCATCTAGTAGCAGCAAATTAGCGTTTGAAAGTATTAGTTTAAGAATAGCAACTCTAGCTCTTTCGCCACCACTTAGAGTAGAAATCTTTTTAAATACTTCCTCACCTTCGAATAAAAAGGCACCTAACATATTTCTTATAGAAGTTTGAGTTAATTGAGTGTTATCTTTCCAAATTTCTTCGATAACAGTGTTATCTAGATTAAGAGTTTTTTGTTCCTGATGGAAATAAGATACATTGACATTAGTACCAAATTTAATTTTTCCAGCTAGAGGAACTAGCTCGCTCATAATTATTTTAAATAGAGTTGACTTTCCAATACCATTAGCTCCAATAAGAGCAACTTTTTCTCCTCTATAAATATCTAAATTAAGGTCTTTAAATAATATTCTCTCTCCGTAACCCATACAAACATCTATTATTTGTAATACATCATTTCCGCTAGTAACGGAAGGATTAAACTCTATCCTAGCCTTTTTTCTATCTCCTGCAGGTTTGTCATATACATCAACTTTAGCAAGCATTTTTTCTTTACTTCTAGCCCTTTTTACATGCTTTTCTCTACCAAAAGCCTTTAGTTTTTCTATAGACTCTTCTTGTTTTTTTATTTCTTTTTGTTGGTCTTCATATTTTTTTTCTTCTATTTCTTTTTCAATAACAGAAGCTTCTATAAAGTCAGAATAATTTCCGTTGTATGTTTTTAATTTTTTATTGTGTATTTCAAAAACTCTATTAACAACTTGGTCTAAGAAATATCTATCATGGGAAATTAAAACAACAGTGCCTTTGTATTGTTTTAAGAATAGCTCTAACCATTCAATAGCTTCAGAATCTAAGTGGTTAGTAGGCTCATCTAGTAAAAGTAAAGTGGGTTTTCTTAGAAGTAATTTACCTAAAAGAACTCTGGTTTTTTCTCCTCCAGATAGTATACTTATAGGCTTGTCCATATCTTCATCATTAAATCCTAAACCTTTTAATACTCCTTTAGCTTCAGATTTATATCCATAGCCATTCATATCTGAAAATGCTTCTAATTTGTGAGAGTATTCATTCATAAGCTTATCTAAATCTGAAGAATTAGTTTTAGTACTTTCTTCAGCTATTCTTATTTCTAACTCTCTTAAATAAGATTCCATATCTATCAAATCTTTAAATACCTCTAAAACTTCTTCAAATATAGTATTATTAGAGATGAAATTAGTATTTTGTTCTAAATAGCCAATCTCACAATCTTTAGAAGAATATATCTCTCCACTATCGTATCCATAAATTCCTGATATTATTTTAAATAAAGTAGTTTTTCCAGTACCGTTTATTCCGATTATACCTATTTTATCTCCTTCATTTACAGTAAAACTAATATTTTCTAATATAGAATCTATTCCAAAACTTTTATTTAAGTTATTACATGACAAAACAATCATAAATTTATACCTCCTTGAACTACCTAAAATTATAATATTTTGATATAATATAATCAAGGATATATGTATTATGTTTTATAAAATATGAAAAAATAGCAGTAAATAGAAAAAATAAGACAAAATTTAGGAGGTGAAGAAATGGCAAATAAAAATATATCAATGGCTGTTATAAGAAGGCTACCGAAGTATTATAGATACTTAGGAGATTTACTAGATAAAGATATACATAGAATATCATCTAAGGAATTAAGTGATATAATAGGATTTACAGCTTCTCAAATTCGTCAAGATTTAAACAATTTTGGAGGGTTTGGACAGCAAGGATATGGATACAATGTAGAAGCTCTTTATTCTGAAATAGGAAAAATATTAGGATTAGATAATGCATATAATACTATACTAATAGGAGCGGGAAATTTAGGACAGGCTATTGCAAACTATGGAGGCTTCAAAAAAGCTGGTTTTGAAATAAAAGCTTTATTTGATGCAAATCCTAGAATGATAGGTTTAAAAATAAGAGATTTTGAAATTTTAGACTCGGAAGATGTAGAAGAATTTGTTCAAAAAAATAATATTAATATAGCTATATTGTGTATACCTAAAAATGGGGCACAAGAAATGGTAAATAGATTAGTTAAAGTTGGTATAAAGGGTATATGGAATTTTGCATCTATAGACTTAGAAGTTCCAAAAGATGTCATAGTAGAGAATGTAAACTTAACTGAAAGTTTATTTACATTATCATACTTAATGAAAGAAAGTGAATAGATACAATAAAAAAGCTACCTAAGTAGAAATACTACTTTGATAGCTTCTTTTTTTTATTATTCAGGTTGAGGAGCATCAACAGGACAAACTCCTGCACAAGCACCACATTCAACACAAGCATCTGCAGCTATAACGTATTTGTCATCTCCAGAAGTTATACATTCAACTGGACACTCAGATTCGCAAGCACCACAGCTTATACAAGTATCATTTATTATGTAAGCCATCTCAAAACCCTCCCTTAACATATATATTTATTCAGTATTATTATAGCAAAAAAAGGAATATATAACAATTATTACTTTGTATAGTAATTAAAAATTTATATATAAATTTTAAAAATATAAGGTAATAATATATTTCAAAAAATAAGATATTTATAGACAATGAGGTATATCAAGGATTTTAAATTAAATAATATAATTTTTTATAATTACTAGACAGTCAAAAGTTCTAAAAAAAAATAACCCTTTTATATAGATTTATAGTATCCTAAAAGTTACAACACAGAAAGGATAAAATCTATTAAAGAGTTATTTACATATAATAACACATTATTTAGATTGATACTATACAGATGCTTAAATTAATTGATAATATTTTAAATGAATTTAAAGATTGCTTTACAAGAAATGCCACATTCAAGTGGTTTGTTACAATAATAATCGGATTAATGATCAGAACAGATAAACTGGGACTAAGCTCTATTATTAGAGATTTATCTTTGGATTCAAAGGTTTATGAAAGTATGATTCACTTCTTTCGATCATCAGCATGGACATATGAAGTTGTTGCAAATAAATGGTTTGAGGTAGTAAAAAAATATGCACCTCTTTATAGAGAAGGTGAGTCTATTGTTTTGGTTGGAGATGGGGTCAAGCAATCAAAAGAATCCCGTAAGATGCCTGGAGTTAAAAAATTACATCAAGAATCAGAGAACTCTTCAAAAGCAGAGTTTATATTTGGTCATATGTTTGGAGGAGTAGGTGTTTTATCTGATGCTGCATCAAAATTATTTTGTATACCTCTTATGATAACTTTACACGATGGAGTTAAAAATATATTCAAGTGGTCTGAAGATGAAAAAAGACAATCATCACATGTGGTACAGATCATTGATAATGCATTTGATATTTCTAAAATTATGGGTAACTCTATTTTACTTTTAGACAGATATTTTTTATCGGTAGATGCTTTATCTAGATTGAATAAACTTAATGCTGACAATCTTACAACTATGAATATTGTTACAAAAGCTAAGAAATCTTGTATTGCTTATAGTCCAATTTTTAAACAAAAACCAGGAAGAGGTAGACCTGCTAAAAAAGGTGAAACAGTTAAACTAAAGGAATTATTTTCTGTTGAAAAAGATGCTTTCATACAAACTACCGTTAATCTATATGGAGTTACAGAAACTGTACAATATCATTCTGTTGATTTATTATGGGGACAAAAACTATATCAAAAGCTACGCTTTGTACTTGTAAAATACAAAGGTAAAGAATCTATACTTGTTAGTACAGATTTAAATCTTAATCCAGAAAGTATAATAAAGTTATATAGCTATCGCTTTAAAATAGAATGTACATTTAGAGAGTTAAAACAAGTTTTAGGTGGGTTTAGTTATCAGTTTTGGAGTAAATCAATGCCAAAACTAAATAGATACTTGAAAAAGGGCGAAGCCCATCCTCTATCAAAAGTTGAATGTTTCAAAGAAAAAGAAAGAATTACTAATACAATAAAAGCTATAGAAGGATATGTATTGCTTAGTTCTATATCTCTGGGATTACTACAGATTTTGTCGATTACTTTTTCTAATCAAATAGATGTAGTTAGATATTTAAGGACTCCATCTAAAGGAATTTTATCAGAAGCTACTATAGCAGTACATATTCGCTATATTATTTTATTGAGTTTGGGTAAAAATAGGGATTTAAGCATAACTAAAATAATTAAAGAAAAGCAGGAAGAAGCCCAAAAAAGAGAATTTTTTCAGGCTTCTTAATCATATGAACTTTTGACTGTGCAG
>NZ_JBOFOR010000332.1:0-6688 GCF_051659545.1 Romboutsia sp.
CAAGATTTATATTGTCCTTTAGTGCTGATGATAAATAGTTTCTTATAAAACCTATCATCTCTGGATAATAATTTTTAAAATGACTTTCATGAATAGGAGTATCATATTCATCAATAAGTATTATTACCTTTTGATTATAGTATTTTTTTAGATATTCACTTAGTTTTAATAATGATATTTCAAGTTCAACTTTGGTTGAACTTTTGTTTATTATATTATCAAAGTACCTTTTATCTTCTTCAAACTCGAAGTTTTTGTAAATATAATAGAAATCTTTATATAGTGATGATATTTTTTCTCTAAATCCTTCTAAAAAATCTTCAAATGTACTATGTTTATCATCTTTAAATGTTAAATATATAAGAGGATATTCTCCTTGTTTTTTCATTATTTCAGTTTCATTTTCTATTTTCAAATTTTTAAAAAGGTATGATCTATTTTCATCACATTTTTCTAAAAAGTATTTTAAAATAGATAGGTTGAAAGTTTTTCCAAAACGTCTTGGTCTTGGTAATAAAACTATTTCTCCACTATCTTCTAAAAATTCTTTAATTATCAATGTTTTATCTATAAAATAATAATTATTATCTATTATTTTTTTAAAATCGCTAGTTCCCAAACTTATTTTTTTCAATCTAAATCACCTCTTATTAGTTAAAGTTATCATATATAATATTATAACCATTGTAGAATCTTTAAACAATAGGTTGTTACTAATAGCCTTTTATACTAAAAATATTTCATAATAACAAAAATACCTAGAAAGTATTTTTAAAGTTAATACTCTCTAGGTATTTAGATATTCGTTTGCTGTAAAGCTAATAGCTTTAAATCTAGTTATTTATAATTTTCTATATTCTTTTTCTAAATTTTCCATAATCTCTTTTCTTGTAATAGGTCCATCATGACCTGTAACTGCATAGTTAAATTCTGTTTCATATAAAAACTGAATTAATTTACTTAATTTATCTCTATAATACTTTAACTCTCCATTATGGCAATCTTCACAGTGGATATCACCTAAAAATATTATCTTTTCCTCGGGTACCCATATTATAATGCTATCCTCTGAATGGCAGTTATCTATATTTATAAGATGACAGCTTATATTACCTAAGTTTATTGATAATTTTTGTTCAAAAACAATATCCGCTGTCTTCACTATTATTTCATCAGTGTTATTATACTCCTTTAAAATATGGTCATGACAGAACTTAATGTCTTCACCAGTTTCTAGTCTTTTTTCCATATCTTCTTTAGTCCATTTCCACTTTGTCATCTCTTCTAATTTTTTATTAGTCTTAAAACTTGCTATAGAAAGTGCATTTATACCACTTATACCATAACAATGATCCCAGTGCCAATGTGTAATCCCCACATAGCTTGGATAAGGAAGTTCTTCTTTATTTAACTCTTCTAAAAAATTTTGTGCATGTCTTATAGAGTTTCCCCCATCTACCATCAAGGAAATATTGTCCCCTTTTATGTATCCTAGCACAGGTCTGTCTGTATATTCCTCTTGTGGTAAATAATAGATTCTATCTGTTATTTTGTTAAGCATACTATTCTCCTTTTAAACCTTCAATTTTACTATTTATTTATAAGATATTTTAAGCTTGTTTAAGGTCTTTCAAGCTTTTTAGGTCCTAGGGAGAAATTTAAAATGATAGAATTCGACCTATAATTACGTTGCATAAATATATAATAGCATAAATTGGATAAATTTGTAATTGAATATAAGCTTACTATAATTTTTAAAATAAATCTTTTCTTTTTAATCCATTATTCTTTGCCATAGCATTCCAGGACATAGTTGCACAAAATTTAAATGCGACTCTAGGAAAGTTAGGCGAAACATAAATATTTTCTTCATTCTTTCCAATTTTTATATTTTGACTAAATGTATCTAATGCACCACTTAAGCTCTTTTTAGGTCCACGTCCTAGTGGAACTGTTTTAATACTTCCAAACATTTCACCTGCACCTATTCCAATTCCTTGACCCCAATTTAAATTCACTCTTTTACACCAGTTTTTTGTAATTGCTATAGCAAGATGATTTTGGCGTCCTTCAAAAAAGCCACAGTTTGCTATTGTATAAACAGATATATTTTTCTTTTCTTTATTATTGAAGAATTCTTGCAGTTTAATTAACTCCTCTAACAAATGAGATGGCAAAGAGTCTACATATAATGGAAATCCGATAATCAATCTATCACAGTTATAGATTTTTTCATAATCTAATACATTTAAATTACCTTTTCTAATATTAAATTCTATAAATTCTTCTTCTTTAAGGAAATTTTTTAATTCCTCTAAAAAGTATTGTGTATTGTTTTCTTTTACTTTAGGGCTACCGTTTATTATTGCTATTTTCATATAAACTCACCTCTTATTTCCTCTAACTTATTATAAAAACTTACACGACTGTCTTTCGCATTTAAATTTATACCATTAGCAGTTACTAACTTTTCTGCTACTTTCTTCTCTTCTTCTAATATGTCCTCACCATAAAAAATAACCTTCAATTTAAATTGGTCCTTATATCTATTTTTATGGTGCATCTCTCCATTTTTCATAACAAAATACGGGTGCATATAAGAAATGCTTCTATCTAGTACATTTTTTATAAAAGTACTATAGCCTCCATAAGTGCATTTGCTAATTATAATTACTTCTTCACTTTGAGATATAAGTTTACCCATATTTTTATACTCATCTTTAATAACACAAGTTGCAGGTGTTTTTATCCAACACCCAAAGCAACCTATACATTTATTAATTTTACTATCATTAGATATTACAGTAGTGTTTTCTAGTTGATTTGTGAATATTAATTCAAAATCATCTTTATTTAAATCATGTATTAATAATTTCATATATCCTCCTATCTATTTTGTTTAACAAATCATATTATTTGTATCTTTAATATAATTTTATTTTATCTGGCCAAGGATTTTCCCTCGCTATGCCCCAGGTTTTATCTATATACTGCAAAGTATAAATTTGCTCTACACCATGAAAATAATAAGACCCCTTTGTGGTTACCATATAGCCCTTCTCATTCTCCTTTAATAGTCCCATTAGTTTCGCAATGCCTAATTCTAGGTAATAATCTTTTTTCATATTACCACTAAACATTTTTTCATAAGCTTCTTTATCTAAGCTCATATTATATACATTCCAAAATAGCCAATAGGATTTTCTCGAAAACTTTGTAAAATCTAATACTAAAGCACAAGGAAATTCCTTTTTATTTATAGCTTTAGTATACTCTTCTACTGAAAAGGTATTTAATCTAAATTTATCATCAAATAATGATGCTGCTCCTGGACCTAGTCCTATGAAATTTTCTCTAGTTATTGATGAGTATTTTTCTGTATTAGGTTTGGCAAAAGTCCATACAGAAGTTCTAGTTAGTCCAATTTCTTTAGAAACCTTTATAAGTTCAAATAACATCTCCTTTTTCTCTTTAGCTGAAAGAGGCTTTCTCTCATTTTTAGCATAAGAAAAATCTATAAAAGGGTAAGTAGAAATTTGAGTTGCCCCAAGGTCAAAAGCAGTTTTTACATCTTCTTTTAATTCTTTTATAGTTTGATTTGGTATACCAAAGATTAAATCTACATCTATAGTTTCAAAGCCAACTTCCTTAATTAATTTTATTTTCTCACTTTCATTGTTACTCTTTCTACCTAAATTATTAAGGCAAGTTTCATTAAAAGATTGAATACCTACACTTATCATGTTAAATCCTAATGCTTTTAATTTCTTAAGTAGTTCTAGCGTAATATTACTTGGATGTAACTCTATAGCTAAGCTTCCCTTTAAATTAAAGTTTTCTTTTACTTTTTCTATAATTTCTTCTAAGTAATCTATAAGTAAGGCTGGTGTTCCCCCTCCAAAGTAAAGAGAGGTAATGTCTTCTTTACCATATCTAGTATTAGACATTTTAATTTCTTTTAATAAAGCTTCTTTATATTCATAGGCTAGTTTTTCATCATATATTATCTTATTGTATGGACAAAATGGGCAGATTGATTTGCAAAAGGGTATATGTATGTATAACCCTAAGTTATCTTTGTTGTTTAAATTTATAGGTTCAAAGCTATTGTTATCCTCACATTTGATAAATTCAAATGGCTTAAAGCTTCTGTTTAGTATTGGTCTTAAAATATTAGTTAACATAAATCCCCCTACACAAATTTTAGATATGTCTTTAGCATATCATAGATTATTCTTGGATTTCCTCTAAATAATAATGAGAATTCTACTGCAAATAAATATCCACATTCCTCACATAACCCCTCTATCTCTACACATCTGCCACATACAAATTGTTTTTTATTTTCTATTACTATACACTGTTTGCATGGTCTACTCCAATTGTTTTCTAAATAATAATCTAGTGATGAATATAAATTAAAAATTGGATAGCCTTCTTTTATTAAACTTTTGATAGTAGTTACTGCTTCTATTTTTTGTTCTTTAGTTAAGGTTAGAGATTCCGTTCCCTCGTATGGTGTGTGAAAATTAAAAGAAATGCTGCTTAAATTTTTTGTGTTCTTTACTAACTCACAAAGTTCTTTTATATCCTTGTAGTTTTTATTATTAATTGCTGTGTAAACGCATATATTGCTATTATTCGCTTTGTCTACATTTTGCATAATTGTATCAAAGGTATTACCCCTTATGTAATTATGATTTTCTTTGTTTCCATCAATACTTAAAAATATTACATCAGCTTCTTTAATATCTAAATCTATAGTTCCATTGGTAACTATATTTACAAGTTCAAAGCCGATTTCTTTTGCTTCTATAATTAAATCTTTAGCATTTTTTCCTTCGTCTTCCCACAATAAAGTTTCTCCACCACAAAAAAATAGTATCCTTATACCTTCTTTATAAAGTCTTATCATTTCTTCTTTTATTTCTTTGTAAGGATGTATTATTTTGTTGATATTGTTCACTGCACAGTGTTTACAGGTAAGATTGCAGGCATCTGTTAGTATTATTGTTGCTAGAATTGGTTTAGTATTTTTGAAAAGAATAGTTTTTAAACCATAGGTTGAAAGTTCTAAAAAGGATTTTAGTTTCATTTTATTACCCTTTCTGTAATTATTTGGTAAATTAAATATTAAATTTATCTTTATTTTATTTTTTTTCATATAACTATATTTTTTAAATAAGTCAAGGTATAGATAAAATATTAAATCATCTATACCTTGACTTATTTAATTCATTGTATTTTTTTTATTTCACATACTTCTAAACCTGTTACATTGGCAATTATATTAATATCAATATTGCTAGCTAACATATTTTTTGCCATATCAATTTTAGTACTTTTCTCAGTTTCTTTAGCTGCTTCTTGAGCCGCCTTTTTAGCTGCCTCCTTAGTTGCCTCTTCAGCCTTTTGTTCTGCTTCTTTTAATTTTCGTTTAGCTTCTTTTACTTCTTCATGTGCCTTTTGCTTTGCTTCTCTTACCATCGTTTCAGCATTCTCAAGTACATCATCTTCCCAGTCAAGTCTCTTTGACTCCTCTAATGCTTCTTCGATTACTTTTAACTGAATATCATCTATCTCACTTATTTGATAAACTTTCAAAACAGCCTTTTTTATTATTGGACTTTCCTCTGGCAACTCCTCTGCTCTTTTAGAATTCGATAAGAGTTTTATCCATAAATCTTTAATACTTTCACCTTTTGAATATTCTCCCTTTTGGAGTTCTACAAAGTAAATAGATAAACACTCATCTAATCTATTGTTATTTTCTCTATCATACAACACATACTCTCTACATATAACTTCATCTTTAAATACATTATTTCCTAATATATTTATACATATAGTATCTTTTAGGTTTTTAAATTTGCTCTTTTTTTCGAAACCTCTAGTAAATGCTTTTGCCCAATAAAATTGAGTACGCTTTTTTATACTACTAGTTGAATTCTTTTCCATCTCTACATTTATTTTATTGCCATCTTTATCAATAGCAAGTATATCGAATATTATACTTCTGCCATCATCTACTGCTTTTTCTTCTGTATATTCTAGAGATTCAACTTGTAATTCTTTTCCTGTAATTGAACTTATAAAACTACTTAGAAGCTCTGTATCTTTAAAAAATTCTTTAAATGCAGCATCATATCTTAAATCTAATAATTCCATCTATTTCACTACCTTTCAACTAAATAAGTACGTTATATATCTATATAGTTTGATATTTATAATTATATCAAAAGATAATATGATTGCCTATCAATTTAGAAATATACATTAAAAATATCTTTATAAATACCCATTAACTCTTAATTTCTTTATCATATTTTCCCCCTAAGCTAGCTCCATACTATATAAAATTATACTCCATTTCTACATTTTTTGTTTTAGCACATTTAATATCTGTTTATGTAAAATAAACTTTAAATTTTTGTACTTTTTTATCATTTTTGTTAACTACATACACTCTTTTCTCGGCATGTACAGTGTTTACAATTAAGGTTGCAGGCATGTGCTAGTATTTGTTACAATAAAATTATATACTACAATAATAGCATAATAAAGGTGATTTAACTTAGCATACTTTATGTGCTATTCATATATTCAGGGGGCATTATTTTGAAGTTAATACTTTTTTACACAATTTCATTGTTAAGCATAATTTGCATGATAATTGGTTTTTTCACTA
>NZ_JBOFOR010000333.1:0-10797 GCF_051659545.1 Romboutsia sp.
ATAAATAATAGATTTTTTCCGAGTATAGTAAAAGTTAGAACTGTTGTCCAAAAGTTTATAACTAAAATAAATAAATCTCCACAAATAACAATAGATAGGCTATGTGTTAAAATGTAGGATATTTATTAGAACTTATATAGTTAAATATATAAAACAAAAAGTATAGGAATTCACTCCTATACTTTCTTGTTTTTTAACTCATATACTCAGTTACAACCTTCTCTAAACAATCTAAATCCTTATCACTTGGATGAGAAAGAGCTTGATCAAAGTTTTCTATAAGTTCCTGCATTTTTTGTGGTTCTTTATCTACTCTGAGCCTAGGGAAAGAGTTAGGAGAAACAAGCAATTATTAATTGATGATTTGTTTTTATTTATTAACTCTCATTTAACTGAAAATATAACACTAGATAGGTTAGAAAAAGAGTTTTTCGTAAGTAAGTTTCATATTTCTAGAGAATTTAAAAAACATACCGGCCTAACAGTTCATAATTATATAACTAAAGCAAAGCTTAATTTGTGTAAAAAGCTTATTGAGGAAGGAAAGAGTATTTCAGGTATTTGTCAAATCTGTTCTCTTGGCGGATATAATAACTTATTTAGAGTTTTTAAAAAAGAATTTGGTATTACTCCTAAAGAATACTACAATGAAGTGAAAAAATTTAAAACTAAATAATAAATTTTTTTATTTAATTTTAAATTTCCGTTGCATTTCATCTACTTGTTATATATTATATATAACAGATAGATATTTAAAGGGGGATATTAGAGATGTCAATCAATAAAGAATTAAACAAAAAAGATATAAAAATAAGTTTGGTATTTACGTTTTTAGCAGCTTTTGCTGGTGTATTGATAGGACTATACTCTTCTATTAAGAGTGTACCAATACCAAATATGTCAAGATCGATGTTTGTTGCCGTATCAGCTCTACAAGTAGCAATACTTTACGGACTAATACTAGGTTTTATAGGTTTAAAATTATCGAGAGCTGTAAACTTAGATAACAAAGGTTTGTTAGGAAGTATCTATGAAGGTACTAAATATAGTATAGATTTTAATGGTTTAAAATTTGCACTTGGATTTGGTTTTATAAATGCTTGTGTTATAACTCTTAGTGAAAAGTTTATTTTTGCAAAACTTATACCCGAAATAGGAAATAGTACACCTGAATTTTCACCTTTATATTTAATAAGTGGTATAGTTTATGGTGGAATTGTAGAAGAAATAATGTTAAGACTATTCTTAATGTCATTTGTAGTTTTCGTTTTATATAAATTGTTTGCAAGAAAAGCTGATAAATCAGATATTCCTAATTGGATATACTTAGTAAGTATAGTTATTGCAGCTATTTTATTTGGTGTAGGTCATCTACCTGCTACTTATATGTTATTTAAGGTAACTCCTATTGTAATATTTAGAGTAGTTTTATTAAATGCTTTTGCAGGTATTCTTTTTGGATATTTATATTGGAAAAAAGGGTTTGAATACGGGATAATTGCTCATATGTTTTCACATATATTTATGCAATTAGCTTTAATACCGATATTATATTAAATATAATATCGGTATTTTAATGTTTGTATAGTTATACTTGACTTTCTATAAAATGTAAAATACAATTATCTCAAATACATAGGAATCCGAGGTGTTAATTTTGAATAAAGAACTTATAAAAGGTAGTACTATCACATTAATTTTAAATTCCTTAAATGAAAAACCCTTGTATGGATATGGTTTAATTAAAGAAATTGAAAATAAATCTAATGGTATTTTTCAATTTAAAGAAGGAACTCTCTATCCTATTTTGCATGATCTTGAAAAAAATAAACTAATTGAATCATTTTGGGATACTGAAAATGGTAGACGTAGGAAATACTACAAAATTACTAAAAAAGGTCTTACAGAATTAAAGGGACGACAAGATGAGTGGAAAGTATTTAGTAAAACAATGAATTTAGTATTAGGAGGTCAAATTTAATGAATGTAAAAGATACTTCTTCTATAGAAAGCTTTTTACAATCTGTGTGTAGGTTTATATCTACAGAAGAAAAAGCTAAAGAAATACAAGATGAACTTAGAGATCATATTTGTAGCTGTGTTGAATATTATACAAAAAATGGTATGAGTACTTCTGATGCAACAACTATGGCATTAAAACAAATGGGAGATCCAAGTGTATTAAGTAAAATCTACAAAGATAAAACTTCTAATTTAAATAGATTTTTACTCATATTTTTAACAGTAATAGTTCTACTTATATCTGCCATTAGCGGTATAGTATCTATTTACATTAATAGTCATAATGATCTTACTTTATTTTATATCTATACTATAATAACTCTAGCCATTACCTTATATTTCGGAACATATATAGTTGGTGTTATAAAAACATATAAAAAGGAATGTGAAATTTCTAAAGTAGATCCTCTTTTTTATATTCAGTCTTATAAGTCCTCTATTTTTGAAGAAAAATTAATAAAATATTCACAAGTAGCTTGTCTAATCATATCTTCACTAATTTTCATATATATTTTCATTAAATTCAATCATCTACAATTAAGCCAAGTATTATTAAGTTCTTCACAACATTTAGATTGGATTAGCTGTTTTGTATATCTAGCTATCTATTTATATATATTAAATCCTAAAGACAAGCATACAATTGTATATACTGATGGTTTACTTTCTTTTAATTATTTTGCACATTGGAGTGATATTCAAGGCTACATGTGGAGTAAAGAATTAGTAAATGGTAATAGCTTATATACTCTAGAATTTGCAGTGAAAAAATCATCTAAAATATCAGGTTCTAGAGCTCCTATAAAGGTTAGTTCTTCTCAAGTAATATTATTAAATGAATTATTTGAGAAGAATAATGTGCCTCAGATTTATAATTCTTAATATTATTATTTACAAATAATTTAGATTACAATTGTAATTCAATGTGAAAGCCCTGAATTTCAGGGCTTTGTTTAGTCCATATTCCTTATAGTTCCCCCACTGCTGTTCCTAGTGCAAATGTAAAAAGAATGGTAATCAAATAAAAAACTTCTCTTTTTCTTGTATAAATTAATTTGTAAATAATTTTTAACACAATTTTTATTCGGTAGCTTTTAATACGTGATTTTCTACTTGAGTCAATTTATGCTAAAGCAGTATTTTCATTTTCTATATTTTGCATCTCTCTTCCTACAAAATCTGCATACTGAGGTGTACCTAGTCCATATCCACCAGCAACTTCTAATATAGTCCCTGTAATGTATGATGACTCATTTCCTGCTAGGAATAATACTGAATTAGCTATATCCTCTGGTTTACCCATTCTCTTTAGCGGAACATGAGCTAAGAATGAATCTACAAATTCTTTTGGCATATTATTAAGTGCTGCATCTGTAGCTGTTAGTCCTGGAAGTACAGCATTACATCTTATATTGTATCTAGCGTATTGCATAGCTATTTGCTGTGTTATATTGTTTATAGAAGCCTTAGATACACCATATCCTATTCTTGATATATCTGGTATAGTACCACCTATAGATGATATATTAACTATACTACCACCACCATTTTTTATCATATGCGGAATTGTTGCTTTTGATATTGAGTATACTGTACCTACATTCTTAGTTATTATTTCTAAGAAAGCTTCTTCACTTCCATTTACTAAGTCTAAGTCCTCTTGTGGTTTACCCATTCCAAAGTTGTTTACTAGTATATCTAGTTTACCTTCTTTTGTTATTATTTCTTCTATCATTGAAGTATATGTTTCTTTTTTATATGCATCAAAATATACTGGTATCATTTTTAAATGTGTATATTTATCACATATTGCTTGTGTATCTTCCATTCTTCTTACACCTAAATATACTGTTGCTCCCTCTAGTGCAAGTTTTAGAGCACTTGCAAATCCAATTCCCCTTGTTGCTGATGTTACTAATGCAACTTGTCCTTTTAGTTTTCTCATTTTGCCGTCTCCTTTTTATATCTATATAAATTTACATTATTTACAAAGTATCTACTTATTTTATACCCACTTATATAAATTAAAAACAATCTTGAATTTTTTACAAGATAATTTGGCATTACTCCTAAACAATAATACAATCTTTCTTGTTAATTTTCACAAGATCGATTTTTATTGCAGTATTAGCACTACAAGTATCAGTACTTCATGGACTAATACTAGGTTTTAGGTTTGAAATTATCGAGAGCTGTAAACTTAAATAACAACAGTTTATATTTGCAAAACTTATACCTTAATATAGTAATATTTATAATTGTTTTATTAAATTCTTTTGAATATATTCTTCTTGGATATATGTATTGAAAATATTTCATAAGAAGCATCCATAGCTTCATCTATATCCAAGCAATATATATCCTCGTCATTATCATATCCATTATCTTTAGCCCAAACTTCAAATTCATTCTTCGTCCAGAAGAAATTCATGATATTTCAACAACTAGCAGCCCAGTTCTCAAACTTGTCTAAATTAAGATGTAAGACTCTAAGCTCATCATTATTAACATAATTAACCTTATCATTTACTATCTCAATCTCAACTTCTTTACCAGTAACACAACACATAGACTTAATAGTTATATCTTGATTGAATGTGCATCTACATCCAAGTGCATCTATAGCACACATAGAGCTAAACTCTCTACCATCTGCTAACTTAACTTTGTGCATAGTTGAAACTGCTGATACGGGATAAATAAAGTTAATCTTAGAATCCTCATCAACTACCATAATATTCTTTTCTATAAATAACTCTAAAACACTATCAACATAAGTATCCTCTATATTTAAAGTTTTGCTTACATAAGCTCTAACTTCTTCTAAATTGAGAGGTCTTCCTTCTTCTATAATCATATCCATTATAGATATTCTTACTTTCTTTTGTAACTCATCCAATTGTCTATACTTATTAATATCCATACTTTCCCCCCTCCTTAAATGTCATAGCATCTCTCTAATGTTTTTGTTAATGTATCTTTGTAATCTAAATATTCCTCACAGTGTCTATTTCTAGGTCTATCCAAATTTATTTTTAAATCTTCTAAAATACGTCCCTTATCTCTAGACATAACTATAACCCTATCACTCATATAAACAGCTTCATCTACATCATGAGTAACCATAATAGCTGTTATCTTATTCTTAGTCCAAATATTTTCAAGTTGCTCTTGTAAATTTTGTCTCATCTTGAAATCTACTGCTCCAAGAGGTTCATCCATTAGCAAAACTTCTGGATTACAAGCAAGTGCTCTTATAACTGCGACCCTTTGCTTCATACCTCCTGATAACTGATGGGGATACATTTTTTCTTTTCCCTTCAAATCAGCTATTTCTAAAAGTTCTGCTAGTTTTTTTTCTCTTTCTATTTTTGGTACTTTTTGTTGTTTTAGTGGAAACATTACATTTTCTTTAACATTTTTCCATGGGAATAGTGCATAGTTTTGAAATACAAAAGCTCTATCTATACCTGGCTTCGTAACTATCTTGTCATTTAATAACACTTTTCCTTCTTCAGATTTTTGGAAACCACCAATTATAGTTAAAAGAGTAGTTTTTCCACATCCAGAAGGCCCTAATAATGACACAAACTCTCCATTATTTATTTCTAAATTTATATTTTCTAATACTTTATTTTCAGTTTTATCATTTAAAAATGTCTTATTTATATTCTCTATCTTTAGCTTCATTATGCTGTGAACCTCCATTTACAAAGGCTTTTGTTTATAAATTTTAAAACTCTATCTATTATAAATCCTATTAGTGCTGCAAATATCATAAGCCCTATTAACAATTCTGTATTCATCATTGTTTGAGCTTGTACCATAGAGTAACCAAGACCGGCACTCGTTGCTATAAACTCGGCTCAGATAACAGACATCCATCCAGTACTTATGGCTAGTCTAGCTCCTGTTAGTATATCTGGTAGTGCCGCTGGTAACATTACATTTGTAAATATAGTAAATGGAGATGCACCCATACTTCTTGCTGCATTATAGTAATCTTTTGATATAGACCTAACTCCTTGAATAGTATTTAATATTATAGGAAACACTCCCGCAAATGCTATCAAGAATATTGTTGGTCCATCACCTATACCAAACCAAACTATTGTAAGTGGTACCCATGCCATTATAGGAACTTGTCTCACAGAGTCAACAAGTGGTGAAAATATTTTTTCAAATGTATTTGAGAATCCCATTAGTAAACCAAGAGGCAAACCAAATAGCATGGCATAGCTAAATCCTTTTAAAACTCTTTGTAAAGTTATAAGTAAGTTTTTTACTATTACCGGATCAGTTATACAGGTAATAAAACCTTCAAGTACACCTAAAGGCATTGGTAACAATAAAGAACTGTCTATTTTAGTTGCTCCTACTTGCCATATTCCTATGATTGCTCCTAATAATATCAATCTATATACCCAGTCTAGTGATTTTAAGTTTGATTTCTTAACTTTTTTCACTACAGCTTTATCTGTAGAAATTTTAGATTCCAACTTTTAAATGCCCCCATTTCTTCAGTAGATAATTTTTTATCTATATATCTTTCTAACTCTTTTTTTAGATTTTTTTCATCTTCTAATTCTTTAACGCTTTTATTATATAAATCTACAAACTCTTTATATAAATCACTCTTTTTAAAACTTTTATTGACAACCAATGAATAAGTTCCATAATCTTTGTTGGTTGAAGTTGATTTCTTGTTTCCTTCTAAGGAGAGTGCTTTTATAGCATCTACTATTACACCTTCTACTTTATTACTTTCTAGTGCATATGCTAAGCCACTATTTATAAAAGGTACAGTCTTAGAATCTTTATAATATTCATTTACTAAATTAATTTGATAATTCCTATTTTGCGTTACTCCAATACTCTGTGGATTTTCATTTTTTAATAAAAATATATCTGAATTTTGAACTAATATATTTACTATTTCAAAATTTTTGTCATACTCTATAAATTTACTAGCTGCTTCTTTGCAAATTATAGCCATATCAATTTGGTCTGAACTCAGAGCCCATTGCATAGTGCTTGCTCAGCAGTCAGCTATTGAATAAGGTTGTAGTAAATTTTCAATTTCAACCTCTTCAAAATAATCTTTGTTCTTCATATAGTTTATTACAAAACCAGAGGTATCATCAGATACCCCTATTCTTATACTGCCTTCTAACTTTTCATCTTCAGGATTGAAAAAAAATATTAATAAACTACCTATTATTATAATAATCCCTAATAATATATTCTTAATTTTATCCATCTATCTCCATAGCCTTAACTTTCCAATCTTCATAACTCATTCCCTCTGGGAATACTGTGTCTACTTTTTCCTTTATAAATTTATCAAAGTCATCCGCTCCACTGCTTTTTAAAATTTCTTCATTTACAACTTCCTCATATGATGGTATTTCTTCTAATGCTTTATATTCTTTGTACATAGCTAAATTGTTTTTGTATTCTTCTCCAGTTATAGTCCAAGTAAGGGTTCTTCCTTCACCTACAGTCTTTTTGTAGATAGTCATTAATGCAACTTCTTCATCTACGCTATAAGCTTTTGCAAATATTTTTGCTGAACTAACAGGATTAGTGTATATGTATTCTATAGCTTTAGTATGAGCTAATACCATTTTTTTAGCTAACTCTGGTTGTTCTTTTATAAACTTAGTATTTAATGAGAATGAACAGCAGTTATATTCTTTTCCTGTAGCTTCTTCTTTGTACTTAGTAGTAGCTATTATTTTACCTACTCCCTCAGCCTCTGCAACAGAACCCCATGGATCACAAGTTGAAAATGCTTTTATTTGACCTGTTTTTAATGCTAAGTAAGCATCTTTACTAGAATCCATATTTACAACTTCATATTTAGAATTATCTACTGGTAATCCTGTTTGTGGTCCATAATCAGTACTCCATAATAAATCACCTTCTGGATCTGATGCAATTTTTTGCCCTAGTAAATCTTCTGGTTTTTTAATATCATTTGCGACTACTAAATACTCAGATCCACCTTTGTGGTTATTTGCTGCTACAACTATAGGAGAACCTTTAGGTATAGCTCCGACTAATCCCTTTGTTCCTATATATCCAGCATCCATCTGACCTGCTGCCATAGCTTCTGGAACTTTACCATTTCCTATAGCCTCTACTTTTAATCCTAAATCCTTGTAGATTCCTGCCTCTACTGCTACTGGTGCAGCTGTCATATGATCACAGTTATAATATCCTAATTTGATAGTGTAATCCTCTTTAGCTGATGACTCCTCTTTGGGCTTACTACATCCTGTTAACATTGATGTTCCCAGCATACTTATTAATACTAATGATTGCATTTTCTTTGATAATTTCATAATATTTTCCCCTAAACTCATATTTATCTAATTAGCAACAAGCTGCCATGCCCTCGCCAAATAAATCAATTAATTTTTTATTTTGTAATCTATATATTGCATGACCTATGTTTCCATTCTTAGAACCAGATATCATTACTTCTATTTCATCTTTTTCATCTATATCTTTAAATGTAATACTTACATTTTCCTTTGGTGCTAATACAGGTTTTGTAATATACTTTTCACTCTCATCATTTACAACTACTACTGTTTCATTATTTTTATCATTCTTTTTATAGACAACTACTAAATCTTTTTTTCCATCATTATTAATGTCTTCTTCTGAATAAGTTATTATGTCTTCATATACAACTTTAGCTTCAAAAAAACTTAAATTTTCTTTATCTACATTAGGCAAGTTCTCAGCTTCTTTGCTTCTCTCATTAGAATATACAAATAGTCCTATTGCTCCTATTAAAATACCTAATCCTATGCTTAATTTATTATGCTTCATTTTTTACAACCTCTCTTAAACTAGGTAATATCGCTTTTATAAACATTATAAATATCATAAATGAACATAAATAATTGACTGGATCTGGTATATTTAACATAATTTTATTTGCCATATTTATAGACGCTTGAGTACTTTCTACATTCATATTTGAAGTAGTTCCTAGTAAAAGTTTATTAGTTATATATCCAATAATTAGAGCACACGAAGTAAGAGTTGTTGTATATATTATCACAGCTCTTTTTCCTATTACATTATATATACTTATAAGTTCTGGTAAATTTGTAGCAGCACCCGCTATTAAAAAGGTTACAGCAATTCCTGGAGATGCTCCACTTGCAACTAATGCTGCTACAAAAGGAATATGCCCAACTGCACAAACATACATTACACACGCTAAAATTGAAATACTTCCTAAAGATAAAACCCCTGGATTTCCTAAGTATTTTTGTATAATACTACTTGGAAATACTGTAGTTATAAACCCTGCCACTAGCATTCCTATTACTACATACTTACTTATGGTAAGTGCTAACTCTCCAAAAGACCACTTAAGCCCATCAATTATATTTTCTATAAAACTTCTTTTTTCTTCTTCTAAATCTATAGCTACCTCTCCTTCATCCTCTTGTTTAATACAAAGTTCATCTTTTCCAAATGTATTACCAAGCACTCCTACAAGAATTGGAATTATAAATCCTGATATAACATAAATAAAAGTAATCTCTGGTCCTAATAGCCCTAAACTCAAAATTATAGCTATAGGATTTATAACTGGCGTTGAAGTCATAAAAGCAAGAACAGGTCCTAGGTAAGCACCTGAATAATACATACTTATACCTATTGGAATAACTCCACAACTACATATAGGAAGCAACATACCTGACACTGTACTTTTAAAAATAGCACTTAGCTTATTATTTCCTAAAGCTTGTTGAAATCTTTGTGGCGTTATTATATTATGTAATGCCCCTGCAATAACAAAACTAATAACTAACCATCCAGAAGCTCCATTTAAAATACTTATAGAAGACATTATAATGTCTTTTATAAAATCTAGAATATACATACTACTCTCCCCTAAGCTCCTATAGCTTCTAATATTGCTTTTTCTATAACATTTTTTGATAAACGGTCATATTTTTTTCTTTGATTTACAATCAATGTACCTTTAGTGATTATTCCATACTTCTTTATGTAAGAAAAATCTTTTCCTAATTGATAAATCTTTACTTCTATCTTATCCTCATATCTTTTAGCTATTTTTTTTACGAGCATTCCATGCTCGTCACAAGTAGGTCATGTGTTGATAAATTCTACCAAAACCTTTTCCATAACATCCTCCATATTATTTATTGTTTTCTATTATGACAATTTTTCTATATATTCCACTTTTCATTATAAACAAGCTCTTATATTTTTGTCTAATAGATAATATCTATATGCCAATCTACGTTTATAGTCCTATTCTATCTTAATTATATATATCCCATAATTAAAAGCCCTGAAATTCAGGGCTTTGTTTATTTTACATCTTCTATTAAATACTTCATTGTATCCTTATCCATAGCACCAGGTACATATTGAGTAACATATCCTTCTTTGTCTATTATAAAAGTAGACGGAAAGGCACTTATTCCGTATTGATATACAAACTCTCCATCATAATCCATAACCACAGGGAAGGTATAGCCTTCTTCTTTTAAGAATTCTTTGATATGTTCTTCACTACCTTCTTTGCCTAGGTTAGGAGAAGCCACTCCAAGTATTACTACTTCTTCTTTGTTTAGTCCAGGTTATAATATTAATATAAACTTATTTAAATTATTAAAAAGTTTAATAAAATATCTTTATTAGTACATAACACTATAATTAAATAATATTAACTCTAATTGGATGTAACCCTACATCCTCTATCCCATTGGCAAATGC
>NZ_JBOFOR010000334.1:0-31555 GCF_051659545.1 Romboutsia sp.
TTCCATATTCCCCCTTCGGCTTCCTTCAGACTCACCGTTACCAGTGACGCCCTTGCTTACGGGTTATCTTCCTGTTGGTTAGGCGATAAGGTTTCTTTCAACCTATCGGCTCAGTAGACATGCTGAACGTACAAAAAAGAGTATCTCAAAGTGAGATACTCTTAATATTTTAGCTAAATAATGCTAATACTCCATTTAAATCTGCTATTTTACCTTCTCCAACAGCTTTAAATTGCCATTCACTCATATCTCTATAAAGTTCAGCAAATAATACTGATGTAGCTGTAGATCCATCTGCTTTTAAGTTAAATCTACATAACTCTCTATTATTATTTTCTCTATCTAATAATCTTACATATGAATTGTTTACCATTCCAAATGTTTGTCTTCTTGATTGCGCTTCATGTATAGTAACTACAAATACTATTTTTTGTATAGCTGGACTTATTTGATCTAAGTCTATATGTATAGATTCATCATCACCTTCACCTGCACCAGTTCTATTATCTCCTGATAAATTTATTCCTTGACCTTGCTTATTGTTAAAGAATATTACATTTGATACTGTATTGAACTTATTGTTTGCATCTAGCATAAATGTCGCTATGTCTATATCAAAGTCTACTCCACCATGTGATATATCCCATCCTGCACCTAATGTAACTTTTTTAAGCCCTGGATTTCTTTTTGTTAAATCTAATACTTCATTTTTTTGTAAGTTTAATATTGGAGCGTTTCCTCCTAAATTTATACCCATATTATCCACCTCTTATCTATATTTGTTTACTAATGTAGTTAAAGTACCTTGTACAAGTTCTCCTACAGCTCTAAAGTTCCAATCTGAACCAATTTTGTATAATTCTGCAAATATTAATGATGTTCCATTTTTACCATCTTCACTTAAGTTATATCTACAGATTTCAGTATCTCCTTTATCACTGTTTAGAATTCTTACATATGCATTTTTAACTTTTGAAAAATCTTGTCTTCTTTCTTTTGCTTGATATATGTTTACACTAAATATAACTTTATTACAGTTTTGTGGCAAGTTATTTAATGTAATTGACACTCTTTCATCATCTCCAGAACCTTCACCTGTTCTATTATCTCCATGTAAAAATATTCCTTTTCCTCTTTGATTTCCAAAGAATATTATTCCATCTTCTCCTGTTAATCTATCATTTTCATCTAATAAAATCCCTGATAAATCTAAATCCATATCAGCAGCTCCAAAACTGAACAATCCTTTTTTTGCAACATCCCATCCTGCAGCTAATACTATATTATTAAGAGATGGATCTTTTTTTGTTAAATCAAGTACGTCATTTTTTTGTAAATTTAATAAACTCATTTAGTTTCTCCTTTACTTTTATAATTTAGTCTTACATATATAACATTAGCATACTATTTAAGTCTGCTATTTTACCATGATTAATTGCTTTATACACCACTTATATTTCTTTTCATGTTTGATTTTATTTGTTCTAACTTCATTGTGTTTTCAACACGTTTAGCCTTATTTTCTTGTTGTATTGCTTTAGTATCTTCTATACCTTTCATAATTGTTTGGTATGATTTTTCTAATGTTTCTATAGCTACTACACTTCCTGAAGCCATTTTAGCTATATCTGCTGATTGTCTAGCTGTATTATTTGCATTCCTCATTATTAGCTCATTTGTTTTGTCATCTAATTGTTTCAATGATTTAGCCTGTATGTCTTGTCTTTTTAATATAATAGCTTGAGCTAAACATTGTTTAAATATTGGTAATGTTATTATAAATGATGTATTTATTTTTCTTAGTAAATTAAAGTTTGACATTTGTATAGTTTGAATCATTGGTGCTGCTTGTATTGCTATATTTTCAGCAATTTTTAAGTCATATAAACGTTGTTGTAACATTTCTTTACAGACTTCAAGTTTTTGAACCATCATTTGCTTTTCATCTATATTCATAGTCATATCATCTTTAAACTGATTTATATACATATCTACTTCTTCAGATGCAATCTCACCTGCTACTATATATTTTTCTAACTGCTTGTAGTATTCTATGTTTCCATCATATAATTTTTTAAGTTTTAGATTTGCTTCTTTTATTTCATTTTCATATCTTTTTAGCAGTACATATACTTTTTCTATTTCGTATCCCATTGTATCGTATTTTTGGAATAGTTTCGCTATTGTATCTCCTGCTGTTTTGAATATTTTTGAAATTAATCCTGATTGTTTTTCATTTTCAAATTCTTTTATATCAAATTTATCCATTATTTTAGTTAAGCTAAGTAACATTTCACCTGCTTCTTCTGCCTTTACTTCTTTAATAGATACCAATAATTCATCTGATATTTTTGATATATTCTCACTTGCTTTTTGACCAAATTGAATTATTGAATTTATATTTTGCACTTCAATTTCATTTGTTAAATCTTGTACTTCTTTCATTTGTCTTAAATTTTGTTTGTATATATCACTTTGTTCTATGGTTTCTAATTCATTTCCAAATTCATTCATATATATTACTCTCCTATTATTTAATCTATCTAAATAACTTTGTAAATACACTTTGTTTTGTATTTACCTTTGTTAAATTCTTATAATTTGAATTATAGTTTATATTTTGAAGCCTAGTATTATTAAATCTTTCATTTTTTATGATATTAGATATATTACAAAGTCCAGAAGGATTAAATATAATAATATCAATACCTATATTGTGTATATACCCTAATAACAATTTCATATTATCGATTATACCATCTTCACTATTTAAGTATATAACAATTTTAGGTACTCTATCTACAAAATCAAAATTATCTATGAGCCTTACTATTTCCTCATTTAATGCTAATACTAGAACCAATAATTTCAAACTAGCTTCTTTATCTAAATTTTCTTCATACAAATCTTTTCTTTTTATAACTTCATTAAATTTATTTAATAAAAAGTTCTGAATTTCATTGCTATATTTTTTAAATCTATAAATATCTAATTTTTTTATTTCTTCTATATCAAATGTTCCATCACTTAGTTGACAAAACATTAATTTAAACATATCTCCACTTACATCTACATCTCGTGATATATTTCCATGATTAAAAAACAAAGTATTTGATGATTCTATACAATATCTAACCATCTTTTGATACTCGAATTGATCTAAATGCTCTCCGTCTATTTTTTTGAAAAAACAAGGAACTTTAACCACTTTTCCTTCTACTTTAAATCCTTCTCTTAACTTAGCCGGTTCATTGTAATAAATATAAATATCCTCCAATATAGTGTCTAACAACGCACTTTTCGTAAATCCACCTCTAAATTGCCAAGGCTTAAACATTCCTGTATCTACAAAAAGTTCTTGATGTATTTCACTTTGAATTTGCTTGGTTATTGTTTCAATATTTTCACTTAGTTTCCCTTTTGAGCATCTTTCTTCAAAGGAGTCAACTGTATCTATTTGAATTTCTTTAATTAATATACTTAATTTATCAGCATCTATTTCATCAAAGTATTCTTCTTTTAGTGGATTCAAATAAATAACATCAAATCCCATATTATATAGTAATATTAAGAAATAAATTTCATGTCGCTCTATCTCTCCATAGTATACAACCTTTGGGTTTATTTCCTCCGATATAGACATTTCTTTAACAAGTGTATATGTCCATACTATTAACTTTGTTATAAAGTTGTTTCTTATATTATCATTAAAGAATTTTTCATTTTGTATAGCTAGATTAATACTATATTGCAGAGCATTTAAAAATCTATTGTTTATATTATACTCATCAAATATTACTATATCTTGATTAGCCATATTATATATATCCATAGTCAAAAGCTCATTGTAAATATATTGTATAAGTTCCATTTCTCCATTTAATGGAATTTCATTGTCAAATATTATTACTTTGTCTTTTATTTCATTACATTTTAACTGTATTACTTTTAGTTCATTATTATATTCATCCTTATTTTTTATTCCTATAAATCTATAAAAATAAGAATCTTTTTTAGGTTTGAACATAGTGCTAATTAAATACTTTAGACTTATCTCCACTAATGATCTCCTTTCTTCAATGATGTATTGATTAAATTACTAATTCTATTATATTAATTATATCATAAAACAAATTATTTTTTATGATATATTAACACTTTAGTATCTTATATAAATACAGAATCTAGTTAGTTATCCATCCGAAAAATTATTACTGTATTTTGTCGAATAATGTTGAAAAATACGCAATTCTCTTATATACTTATAAAGGTAAAAATATCCAATAAGGAGAGACCTATTTTGATGAACAAAAAATTTAAAAGTATAGCATTAGTATTTACAATGTTAGGCATTATAGCCTCAAGTTATACTCAGGTAAATGCATCGGAACATAAAGTACTTATAGATCCAGGGCATGGTGGTAAAGATAATGGAAGCTCGCATAATTTTTATATAGAGGATCAAATAAACTTGCAAATAGCTAATAAACTTAGAGATGCTCTAGAAAAAGAGGGCATAAATGTTGAGATGACAAGAGAAGACGATACCTATCTATCACTATCTCAAAGGGCGGCAAAATCAAATAAATCATATGCAGATATATTCATATCAATACATCAAAATGCATCTGTAAATCCATCTGCAAATGGAGTTGAAACTTACTACATGAATGATTCTAATAAAGAACTAGCAAACTATATCCATAAAAATGTGTTGGAAGAAACTAATGCAAAAGATAGAAATGTAAGATATGGAAATTTACAGGTGTTAAGAGATAACAAAAAACCTTCTATATTGCTAGAATGTGGTTTTATATCAAATAAGAATGAAGGATATAGGCTTAGCACAAAAGCTTATCAAGTAAAATTAGTAAATGGAATTGCAAAAGGTATAAAAGAATATTTAAACAGAAATAGTACAAACAGTAGTGTAAATAATCAATACACTTTAAATAATGCAGTATGTTTAAATAATGTAAAGGTTATGAGTGATAGAGGCAAAAGTTTTGATGTTTTAGGTACTTTAGAAAAAGGTACTAAGGTTGAAGTAATAGATACTAAGTTTGATTGGCATAAAATCAAATACAATGGTAGATATGGTTATGTATCTTCCGTTTATGTTAAATAAAATTTAATTAAAAGTATTCTTTCGTTTTTTATATTTTTTGAATTTATATTTATTTTTTATAAAATAAACCCTGGGGCAATATCTAACCTCAGGGTTTATTTGCATTTTGATATAGCTCCTAATATTTTAAAGTAGGTTCAGTATATCTTTTTTTAGTTTTATATATTCCTTACTTCCAAATTCAAACTTTGACTTGTCTTTTAATATAAACTCCTCTTTTATCTTAGCTGGTTTATTAGATATTAAATATATCCTATTGGATAAACTTATAGCTTCTTCTATGTCATGAGTTATTAGAATTATTGTAGAATTAAACTTTTTTCTCACATCTAATAACCATTTTTGCATATTCGCTTTTGTTAGTGAATCCAGTGCTCCAAAAGGTTCATCCAGTAACATTAAATCATTACTATTTATAAAAGTCCTTAAAAAGTTAGTTCTTTGCTTCATTCCACCAGAAAGTTCACTTGGATACTTATCCTCATATCCTTCTAAGCCAAATTCTTTAAAATATACTTTAACAGCTTCTTTAGCTTCCTTTTTAGACTTATTCTTAAGTATAAGTGGCAAGCTAACATTGTCTATTATAGTTTTGTATGGAAGAAGCAAGTCTTTTTGCTGCATATAGCTTATATCTCCATTTACAACAACTTTTCCATTATCCTCTTTAGTAAGTGAAGTTATTATATTAAATATAGTACTTTTCCCACTTCCACTAGGCCCTAATATAGATACTAACTCTCCTTCATTTACCTTCAGGCTTATGTCATCTAATACTAAAGTATCTTCATATTTTTTGCTAATATTGCTTAATACTAGCTTTTCTTTATTCTGGTAAGAATTCATTTGTATATGCATCACTAGCTTTTAAATCCTTTTCTATTAATTTATATTCTTTTAAGAAATTAGTGTAGTTGTTCCACACGCTATCTTTCATTTCTCCCCATCTTTTAGCATCTGATATATATTCTTTAGCTAAGTACTTTTGACTCTCTACTGCTAATGTCTCATCTACTTCTGGAGCATGTTTTACTAATATTTTTGCAGCTTCTTCTGGGTTTTCTATAGCAAAATTATATCCTTTTGATGTAGCGTTTAAAAACTTCTTAGCTAGTTCTGGATCTTCTTTTAATAATTTTTCACTTGAAACTATTATAGGTGTGTAATAATCTAATCTCTCATCTAATTCTCTTATTGGTATATAGTTTAAATCTATTCCTTTTTGCTTGGCTTCTATTCCTGTCCATCCTTCAAATATCCACATCATATCTACATTTTTATTTACAGCACTGAAGAAATCATCTTCTCCAACGTTGACTACCTTTAGCTTAGAAAAATCTTTATTTTCTTTTTTCATAACTGCATCAAGTACTGCATCTTCTGATGGAGATCCCCATCCACCATAAACTTTTCCTTCAAAGTCTTTTGCTGAAGCTATATTTTTTTCCTTTGGTGAAGCAAATCCAGAGGTATTGTGTTGTATTATAGTCGCTATAGCTTTTATTGGAAGTGGATCTTTACTAGTTTTTGCAAAGGTAAGTTCTTCTTGATAACTTATACCAAAGTCCCCTTTTCCAGTTGCAACTAGTGTTGGAGCACTACCTTCTGATGGTTGAACTATTTTTACATTTAGTCCTTCTTCTTTAAAATATCCATTTTCAAGTGCAACGTATAGTCCTGTATGGTTTGTATTTGGTGTCCAATCTAGTACCATTGTTACATCTTTAAGTCCGTTATCTTCTTTATCATTTTTACTAGAACATCCTGTCATTGTTCCTAATCCTAATGCTGTAACTAGTCCTAGTGATATTATTTTTTTAAGTT
Source organism: Romboutsia sp. (assembly GCF_051659545.1). Lineage (GTDB taxonomy): Bacteria > Bacillota > Clostridia > Peptostreptococcales > Peptostreptococcaceae > JBOFOR01. Next base: position 6,953 of record NZ_JBOFOR010000334.1, read on the forward strand.
TCATAAAATCTATCCTCCCTGAGTTATTTATGCCTTATTATCATTTTTTTAGCTATTTGTGATAATCCTACAAATATTAAACTAAAAATAACAACTATTATAGTTGATGCAAAAACTTTATCTAGTGCATATGCACTTTTCGCCCTTACCATGTATACTCCTAGGCCTTCAGTTCCTCCTAGCCATTCTGCTACTGTTGCTGCTACTACCATATATGTAGCTGATATCTTTACCCCTGAAAATAATTTGTCCATAGACATAGGTAGTTTTAAGTGCATAAAAGTATTTATCTTGCTACTTTTCATAGTTTTGAATAAATTCAAATAGTCTTTGTCTATGTTTTCTAGCCCATCTACAAAGCTTACAAGTATTGGAAAGAAACAAGTAAGACTAACCATTAATATTTTAGGTAAGGTCCCAAATCCAAACCAGATTATTAAAAGTGGTGCTATTGTAATTGTTGGTATTGTCTGAGAAACTAATAGTATTGGATACAGACATTTTCTAACTATAGGTAAAAAGTCCATTAGTACTCCTATAGCTAAGGCTAGTGCTAATGCTAAGCTAAATCCAAGTACTGTTTCATATAGTGTAACCATTGTATTATCAAATAAACTTTGATAATCTTCTATAAATACTTTTAATATATCTATTGGCGTTGGTAGTATGTATTGAGGTATATCTCTAACTTCTACTATAACTTGCCAAAGTATTAATAAGCTTATGAAAGTTATTATTGGGTACAGATAATCTTTGTGTTTATCTGTGATTTTTAAGCTTTTCATTTATGGTAATTCCTCCAGCTTTTTCGTCTATCCTAACAGTTGTTATAACTCTTTCACATCCCAATTCTAGTGGTAGTTTGTGTGCTTTTTTTATAATTTCAAAAACTTCCTCAAACTCTCCTTCTATTGTTGTACTCATAGCTGCTATTTCATATTTTAAGCCACTTTCTTGTATAAGTTCGATACATTTATCTACTACCTTATACATTTCCTCTTCCCCCTTATATGGTCTTAGTGGTACTACTGCTATATCTGCTATAACCATGTTTAACTCATCCTCTCTTTTGATTAATTTTTTTAACTTAAAAAAAGTCCTATCCTGTAGGATAAGACTTTAAATATGCATAGTATATGTATAATAATTATCTACTTCCTACGTTGGCATTACCCAAATCAGGTTAAAGGGTCGAGATTTAATATCTCCTCTCAGCAAAATTCGCTCCCCTGTATATTATGTTGTATTTCTATTATTAATTATACTACATTTGTTTATTGTTTAAACATATTTTTATTTTTTTATTGTAATTTTTTTACTAATTTTGTATTTTTATCTCAGAATTTCGTTCATTTTTTTATTTTATATAAGTAATATATTTTACTTATAAATCTTTTTCATAAGATAATTGGTTGCAACATGTATTTGAAGCCTTGTATCTAAATCTAATCCTATATTTTCCGTATTGGCAACTGGAATAAAGTAATCAGACATTTCTTTTATTGTTGACTTGCCAACTTCCCCTATAAATAAAATTTTACATTTATTCAATTTGGCTATATTGGCCACTTCAATAATCTCTTTTGTCTCACCTGTCTTAGATAATATGATTAACATATCACCTTCACCCATTGAATTAGCTTCTAGTTTCATAAACCAAGGATCACTAAAATGTCTTGAGTTTATACCATTTAACTTTATCTTAATCTCTAAAACTCTTGCTATGTAGTGTGTCATTCCCATGGCACATATTAAAACGTTTTTTGATTCTTTTATATTTTTTACAATTGGATCAAAATCTACACTTTTCATAAGTTGTAAAGTTTGTAGATATTGTCTGCTTAAGTTGTTTATTATCTCATCATCTTCATCTGGAATTAATGAATTTTCAAGAGTAAGAGTTTTGTTAAGCAGTAAGTCATCTTTAAAATCGTTAAATGACTTATATTCTAGCTTTTTTACCATTCTAAAGATAGTTGTTGTTGATACGTTTAAACTATCTGCTAATTGTTGTATAGTTACTTTCACCATACTTTCATTATTGATAATATTGTCTAGGCAGTATTTTTCAGTATTACTTAAATTGCCTCCGTGCTTGTTTATTCTGTCCACTAAATTCATAATAATCACCTAAAATAGTTTTATATTCTTGTCTTTTATACTATTCTACCATATTATCTTTTGTTGTCTATTGAATAAATTTATATATTGCTCCTACCATTCCTGCGTTATTTCCTAGTTTGGCAGTAGTTATTAAATCCTTTTTTATTTTTATGTTATCTACATATTTCATAAAAGCTTTATTTAGCATATTTTCAAATTCTGCATTTGCAGTTATTCCTCCCCCAACTATTATTTTTTCTGGGTTCATTACACATGCAATATTGTTAATTCCTTCTGCTAAATATTCATAAAACTCTTCTACTCTATCTGCTACTTCTTTATTATTTTTTGCTAATTCAAAAACTTGTTTTCCGTCTAAGTTTTCTATGTTTAATTGTTTTTTTACAGTATTTATTAAACCTTGAGTAGATGCTTTTAGTTGGAAGTCCTCTCCTCTTACTTTCATATATCCTACTTCTCCTGCTGAGAAGTATTTGCCACTATAAATACTATTGTTTATACAAAGGGCTCCACCAATACCTGTTCCTACAGTTAGCATCATAAAATCTGTAAGTTCTTTTCCCGCACCTATCCACTTTTCACCTAATAGAGCACAGTTTACATCATTTTCTACTTCTACTATCATATTTGTTGCTTTCTCTATTATTTCTTTGATGCTTGTATTACTGTAACCAGGCATAGTATAACCTGCATATACTACTTTTCCTTCATTGTTATCTATAACTCCAGCACTAGATATACCAACATGTTTAACAGTTTCATTTTTTTCTTTTAAAAAGTTTATTATATCTATAACCGTATTCATTATATGTTGGCTACCTTTTGTAGCTTCTGTATCTGTAGAGTTTGAGTATAGAATTTCTCCAAGTTGATTTACTATTCCATATTTTATAGCCGTTCCACCTATATCTATAGCGAAAAATTCTCTCATTATTCCACCTCTAATTCTAATCCGATTTCAAACATTCTCTTCCATGGATTATATACACTTAGAGTTGTTATAGTTTTGTCTTCAAATGAATTTATAATAGTGTTCTCAAATTCAGATTTAACTAATTGTGTAATCTTATCTTGTATATCTTCAATCGAACTTGATATATCAAAGTAATTACATTGGTATGTAGGTAATATATTTTTATTAACATACATTCTTATCTTACTTTGATAAAATACATCTTCTAATAAATGATATACTAAGCTCTTTTTTACATTCTCTTCATTACATCCAAAGTAAGTTATTATTCCTTGACTTAATGTAGTACCTAGACTATTACAGTGAGTATTCCATCCATAATATGCTTTTAACTTATCTAGTATGTTGTATTTATCTAATAGTTTTATTAATTGGTAGTCTCCCCCATTTGCATACGCACAGTCAGCTAGTATAACATTTTTACCCTTATCTACAAAGTCTTTTATAGTAAGTGTAAATGATAATAAATTTCTAAAGGAATCATAACTACCATCTCTTTTATCAAATTGATCCCAAGATTCTTGCATTACTTTACCTGGTGAATTGATTGCTAGTATAACATCTGCTTCTTCATGATTAAGTGCAATTTGACCACCAGATGATATTATATGAGATTTTAAGGATTCCATCATAGGTCTATCTTCATATAAAGGAATTGTTTGTGGTCCTAATATTGAAGAGTATATAGGATATATTTTTACTTTTTTGTTTTTGTAATCACTATAAGCTCTAGATAACAAAGTGGCTCCTACTTCATCTGCTCCAGGGTATATTAATACATCTCCTACTAGATTATTTGTATCTATGTATTGATTTATTTTTCTTTGGTCTATTGCTGTATACCCAAATTCACATGAATCATCTTGTGGTATAACTAAGTAATCTATTATATTGTCTTTTAATAATTCTAAAACTTTTTTGTTCATTTGAACGTTAGTATTTCTTCTTATTTCATAGTCTACTATATGTGCTTTTGGTATATTAGTTTGTAATTTAAGTAGATATTCTTCTTCTTGAGGTAATATACCTTCTCTTTCTTTTTTGTCATTTAAATATGATCTTTTAAATATTTCCTCACCATAATATTCATAGTATTCTGGTTCTTCATCGCTAGAACTATACTTTGGTGTTCTCATTATTAAATTGAAGGCATATATTTTTAGTTTCTTATTTTCACTTTTTAATTTCTTTATTCTATCTATGTATATGGATAAATCTTGTTCTGTATTTAGATGTAGTCTTGATGGTAATAAGCCTCCATAAAGTAACATATCTATAGATAATATTGCTACATCAGCATCTTTAGCATTCTCTTCTAAAAAACTCCATACAGCTTCTATGTTGCATGGAGTTTTTTTGTATCCTAATATTTTCATATCTGGACTTACTATATTTATTTCATCACTACAACTAGCTATATATTCTGGGTATAATTTATTACATGGCCTTTCATCTAAAGGAATATAAATTACTTTCATGGCTATTCTCCTTTTATCTCATCTACAAATCTTTTAGTTATTACTTGTGGTCTAGTTATTATAGAACCTACTACTATAGAGTGGGCACCTAATTCTAGTACTCTCTTAGCTTTTTGTGGTGTATCTACGTTTCCTTCTGCTATAACTGGTGTATTAACAGATTCTATAATTTTTCTTAATATGCAAAAGTCATTTTCTGCAATTTTTAATCCTTCAGATTGCTTTGTATATCCAACTAGTGTAGGTGCTATAAAATCAACGCCTATTTTATCTGCTATTATAGCTTCTTCTATAGTTGAACAATCTGCCATTACTTTTAATTTTGGATACTTATCTCTTATGTTTTTTACAAAGTTTTCAAGACTAGTATTATCAGGTCTTTTAGATATAGTTGCATCAATTGCTATTACTTCACAATTTGTACTTGCTAGTTCATCTACTTCTTTCATGGTTGGAGTTATGTATACATCGGAGTTTTCATAATCTCTTTTTACAATTCCTATGATAGGTAAATCTACCACACTTTTTATTTCATTTATATCACTAACTCCGTTAGCTCTTATACCTACTGCACCACCTTCTTTAGCTGCAAGAGCCATCCTCCCCATTATAAACGGGGAATGAAGTGGCTCATTAGCTAAAGCTTGGCAAGATACTATTAGTCCATTTTTTATATTTGCTAATATCTCACTCATACTAATCTCCTTTATACTGCTTTTAATATTAATGTTAAGAAAGAGTTTTTAGTTATTTTGTTAATAACTAAGTTGTTATTCTCTATTTTTAATTTTTCTATTTCTTCTTCTCTTAAAGATGCTTTGTAAGCCTCTTTTATTAAATCATTAAGTTTTATATTTATGTTTTCAACATCAAAATCGTTGCTATTTTTTATTCTTAAAACTAAGTCATTATTCTTTTCAGCTTTTTTAAGAGTCATTATTTCTACCCTTTCATCTAACTCTATTAAAGAAAACTCATCAGCTAAATTATCATTTATTTCTCTTGTGAAGTCTTTTAGATGTCTAGTCATTACTTCTACCTTTAGCTTGTTAGCTTCCTTTGATATACTTCCTATACTTACTTTGTTGTCTAAGTATAGTGAATACTGTGAAGTAACTTCTTTTAAAAGTTGTGAGCTCGGAGTATTTAGTCTATATCCTGAGGCTCTTCCTGGTCTAATTTTTAAATCTGCTTTACCAAATTTACCAACACATCTTATAAGAGTTAGTGCTATTGATTTATCATTGTATATTTCATACTCACTTGGTCCTTTTGATAAAACTGCAAATAGTTCTTTATCATGATTTAGTTTTACATAGCCTTGCATTGGATATATAGGCAACTCAAGTTCTGTTGCTCCATCTTCTAATTTTTTAAAGTCTTTAATTTCATTATCTCTAATAACACTTCCAAAATGGTCTTCGCTTAAACTTTCTTTACTTTCATATACATCCTCAAATATAGCTCTTATTATATGGTCTTTGTTGTTGTTAATAATAGTTGTTTTGAAATCTATTCTTTGACTTTCAGATTCTAATACTAGATCTGTAACTATATAAGAAGTCTCTAATTTTTCACTTCTTTCGTGGTTAATACACTCAAAAGGTGCATCTATTTTATGAACTATCTCATATTTTACAAATAAAGAGTTTGACTCTAATAAAGTTATCTCTGCCTTTGTACCTTTAGTAGTTATAACTACGTCTTTAACCGGTGGAGAATAGTTGTACTCATCTCCATCGTCACCTTTTTCTTCAAAATAAAGTACATTTTCATAAGCTACATTGTTTTTCTTATTTAGTACACTTAAAGTACCATCATCTTTTATCTTGATTTTTAAGTATTTGTTTTCTATTTCTCTATTTTTTTCATCTATGCTTAAGTCACTAGAGATGTTTAACTTAGGTGACTCGTTGTAACATATTTTTATAGCTCTATACCCCATAGGTGGTAGTATATCTGCTTTTATTTTTATTTGAACTTGCTTCATAGTCCCTTCACAAACTTCTGCTATGTCATTTAAGTTTAATAATCCATTGTATTGTTCTATTTCATTATTTATTTCTTCTAAGTTAGATAGCTTTACAAATTCTATTTCATTGTTGTTAAAGTCCTTTATAGTGAAATTATCATTCTTAACATATAAATTTACGAAAGCTAAATCCTTTCTTTTGTATGGAAGTGTGTTAAATAATATAATAGGTTGTTCATTTTCATTTAGTCCACTAAAGTTTATTTTATCTCTTAAGAATCTGAAGTTTAGCCATATCATTTCATTTATTCCATGTCTTAGATTTAATAATCTATTTTCTACAGAGTTGTTTACAGACTCTGGAGAAGATGAGTATATTGAATCATGGAACTGGTTTTTAAATAAAATCTTCCAGAAGAAATTGCTTATTGATTGGCTATAGATTCCTCCAAATAAACTATTTAAAACAGACATTGGCTCCGCTACTAAAGGCAACTTTGTTTCATAGTCCTTCATTGGATTTTTTATATCCATTCTAGTAGATGATATTCCTGCATGTATTCTTCCTAAATCAGCAGATCTTGCTTCACCTTTGTAGACTTCCATCTCACGTTTAGATATTGATTGGTCTTCTAATACATCCTCTACAAATTCTTCTGGATTTGAAATTTTTATATTGTATCCATTTTTCTCAAATTCTTCATTTACTTCACTTAATATCTCTGTTATTTCTCCTTGTGGTCTTGCATGGTCGCTTCCACCCATAAATAGTAGTTGCTTATCAAAAAATCTATTCTCAACTTTATCTATAACAGTTTGTATATCTTTTATAGCATCTTCCTTATTATTTGGAAGATATCTATAGTGTCCATATCCAAGAGGGAAATGTATAGTTAGTAGCTTTTCTCCATTAGGAGCTTCCCAAAGAAATACAGAATCTTTAGTTCTTCTATAATTAAATCCTCTCCAGGCAAATACTGCTTTCATTCCTAATTCTTTGAATATTTGTGGAGTACTCTGAATTTGTCCAAATGCATCCGGAACCCATCCAATCTCCATACAATTACCTAAGTCACTAGCTATATTAGACCCTATAACTAAGTTTCTAAGTATAGACTCTCCACTTACAAGAAATAAATCTGGCTGTATATACCAAGGACCCACAAATAATCTTTTTTCTAAAATATATTTACTTATTTTTTCTTTATTTTCAGGTCTGATTGAAATATAATCTTCAAGTGCTGCTGTTTGTCCATCAAAGGTAAAGTATTTATACTCTGGATTTTTATCTAATATATCTAATAACATGTCAAAGCTATATGTTAATCTTATTCTAAATGCGTCTGATGATCTATACCATTCTCTATCCCAATGAGTATGAGGTATATAATGTAGGTTTTTCATATTCTGTCCTCCCAATAATGATTCTTTTTTTTATATTTTTATTTTATAATTTATGAAATAGATTTCCCATTACTAGTTAAGTAATATTTTTACTTATTTTATAGAATTAAAATATTATCTGCATTAAAAATACTCCACTTATGATTTTCAAATACTTAATCACAAGTGGAGTATAATATTATAAGTTTATTATTTTGTTTACATCGCTACTATCTTCTAACTTTTTCTCATTTTGCTTTTGTAGTACTTTTACGAATGGTGCATATATCACTACATCTAATACTAATAATGCTAACATTAATAGTACTGGACTTAATTTAAATGCTCCTAATACCCAAGCATTAAGTAATACTGGTTCAACCCCTGCATTTAACACAACCATTGGTGTAACTAGTCCTGATGCTGTTGCAAAGTATGCTATTACAGCATTGATTACTGGTACAAATATAAATGGTATAAACATTATAGGATTTAATACTATTGGAAGTCCAAATATTATTGGCTCATTTATATTGAATAAACCTGGTACTAAAGATATCTTAGCTATTGCTCTTTCTGATGATTCTTTTTTGAAGATTAATAATATAGCTATTATTAATGCTAATGTAGATCCCGAACCACCTATCATTGCATATATATTACTCATAACATTTGGTGCTACTTCTGTTATAGCAGAGAAATCTTGAGTTCTAGCGTATATATCTATATGATTCATGAATACTGGTAACCATATTGCTGAGATTAATCCCCACATTATTGAGAAACCGTGAAGTCCAAAGAACCAAAGCAATTGCATAAATACTATAACTATTATTATTGCTGGTAATCCTGTTCCTATATCTGATAAAGGTGATACTATTAGTTTTGTTATCATTTCTTGTAATGATTCATATCCAATCGTCATTACTAATTCTTTAACTAGAGCAAACATAGTTATTATAATTGCCATAGGTATTATAGATTTAAATGAATTTAATATCCCTGGAGGTACTCCATCTGGTAAGTTTATTGTCATCTTAGTTTGTATTAATTTGTTGTATAAGAAGGCTGTTACTAAACCTACTATTAATCCTGTGAACATTCCTTCGTAATTGAAGAAGTTTCTAGCATAACCACTTATTATATTACCTGATTCTGGTTCTAGTATAGTTGTTGGTATTGTTGCCATGTATGCTACTAAAGCAAGTAATGCTACAATCATAGAATTTATATTATTTTCTTTTGTTTTAAGTTTTTCTGATAGGTAATATGCTGATGCCATAACAATTACTACTCCGATTAGTGCCATTGATATATCTCCAACTGTACCAAGTACATTTATTAATGAAGTTAGTAAGTTATTTTCAGCTCCCTTTGTAAAGTACTCTAATTGCATTTTTATTAGTCCTACAAATGACCCTACAACTGTAAACGGTATACTTAGTATAAACGCGTCTTTTACTGATTGTAATACTTTATTTGATGATATTTTCATTGAAATTGGTGTCATAAATTTTTCTAGAATTTCTAAAAATTTATTCATAAGTGTTCCCCCTCTTAGTTGTTATTTTACTTTATGTCTTTATTATACTTTCCATGAAAATATTTTCCCATTACAGTTTGAGTAATATTTTTACTTTTATTTATGTAAAATTATTACAAAATTTTATACTAACTATTATACATTTTACATACAATCAATACAATTTATATATTCATATAGTATTTCATAGAATATTGTCATTTATAATTTTTTGTGTTTATTCTTCTTTCGTTATAATATAATAATATGTAGCAAAATCATTATAAAAGGAGACATCTTATGAAACTAGACAATATAAAAAAATTAAAATCCTTAATACTATCAGGAGTATTAACTCTTTCCATACTATTTACTGGTTGTTCTACTCTTGACCAAGAGACAGGTACAAATTCATACTCATCACAAAATAGTGAATCTGTAAGTATTTTAGAAAATATTACTAATGTTCCTGAAGGTTCTGTAAAAGCAACTGTTGAAAGAGTTGTGGATGGAGACACTATGAAACTTAAAATATCAGATTCTGGAGAAGTAGTTACTTTAAGATTGCTATTAGTAGATACTCCAGAATCAGTAAAGAAAGGTGTAGATCCTCAGCCTTACTCTATAGAAGCATCAGATTATGCTAAAGAGGTTTTAAAAGCTGGTGATACTGTTTACATCGAATACGATGAGGGTGATAAAACAGATAAGTATGATAGACATTTAGGCTATTTATGGTTCTATTCTAATGAAGATTCTAACTGGGAAATGTACAACGAGAAAATAATCTCTAAAGGGTATGCTAGAGTTGGATTCGTATATTCTCAAAAAAGACATTTAGATAGGTTATCTAAAGCTCAGGATAAGGCTAAAGACAGTAAATTAAATATTTGGTCTGTTCCAGGGTATGTAACAAACAAAGGATATGATGTAGATGCTTATAATTCATCATCTAGTAAAAAACATTCTAGTTCTAGTTCTAGTTCTAAAACTGTTTACGCTAACAGTGGTAATTCTAATTCTGATAAGTACCATTCTAGCGCTCATGCTCATGATATGAAAAGTTCTACAAAAATGAGTGAAGACGAAGCTAAAGCATCAGGGTACGTACCTTGTGGTTTATGTTATTAATTTAATAAAAGTAAAAAGAACTGATATGGACTTTTTCCTTATCAGCTCTTTTGCAATCTTATAGCTACTCTGTATTTTCTATTATACCGTTACAGCTCTAATAAATTGGCTTTTTATATTTATTAACTTATTAAAGTTTTTATTGTTTGTATTAACTCTTTTGTACTTGATAATACCATATTTGCATGATTTAAATTAGATTCACTTCCAATTCCAATTGATAGCATATTAGATTCATTTATAGCTACTACACCAGCTTCTGAATCTTCAATTCCTATACATTCTTTAACATTTAAATCTAACATTTTAGCACATTCTAAGAATATATCTGGGCTTGGTTTTCCTCTTTCTACTTGTGATGGGTCTACTATTACATCAAAGTAATCTATTAATTGCAATTTATTTAATATAGTTGGCGCATTTTTACTTGCAGATGCCAACCCTATTTTTATGTTGCTTTCTTTTAGATAGTTTAATGTTTCTACTATATTTTCTAGTACATCATTTGGTGTTAGTCTATCTAACAAACTTACATAATACTCATTTTTAGATTTTGCTAAATCCTCTTTTTGTAAGTTATTATAATCATTTTCTTTATTTCCTCTAATAAGTATTTTTTCTAATGATTCTAGCCTAGATATTCCTTTTAAACTTTCATTAAACTCTTCATCAATATCTATACCTATTTTTATTCCTAAGTCCTTCCATGCCACATAATGATACTGTGCTGTATCAGTGATTACTCCATCTAAATCAAATATAACCCCTTTATATCTCATTCCTCTATCCCCTTAATCCTATTTTTATTCTTGTGATATTTTTGTACAGCTCTCTCTTGTAATAAGTTTAGTTGGTATAATTACAGTCTTTGATAGCTCTCTTTCTGTTATTAATCTTTCAAGCAGTGTTTCCACAGCTGTTATTCCCATAAATTCAGAATGTAATCTTATTGTTGTTAATGGTGGAAACATATACTCTGATGTACTAATATCATTAAATCCGATTATACTAATATCATTCGGTATACTAAGTCCTTCCTCTAGGATAGCCTTATAGCATCCTATTGCGATTGAGTCATTTGCAACAATTATTGCTGTTGGTAAATTTCCACTTTTGATTAGTTCTTTTGTAGATACAAATCCATAATTCGCATCGTATTTTCCCATCTTTATATATGCTTCATTATAAATTTTTTTTTCTTTCATGAATCTAGTATAGTTTATTTCTCTATAGTCCTGCATTTTGTTTCCTTTATAGTCATAGTCACAACCACCTATAAATGCAATTTTATTATGACCTAATTCAAATAAATACTCCATAGCCTTCTTTGTAGCTTTTTCAAAATCAATTACTACACAGTCAAACTTTTCATCATCAGATTTATGGTCTACAAAAATAATGGGTTTTTCACACAATTCCATATTTGCTATATCTAGTTCATCAAATGTACCTAGTGCTATTATTCCATCTATATTTTTGATATTTTTAAATTCATCTATGCTTTCTATTCTCTGTATATTTACTTTTTCTTCTTTTAATTTATTTTCTATTGCAATTCTTATCGATAAGTAATAAGTGTCTATTAATTCTTCCTCATATGAGTATGAACAATACACTCCTATATTATATTTTTTCTTACGCTTTTTCCTAACAGGTGACTCATACTTTAATTTTTCTGCTACTTCAAAAATTTTCTTTCTTGTTTCTTCTCCTATATTTAATGTTTCATCATAATTTAATGTTCTTGAAACAGTAGATATGGATACACCTACATCATTTGCTATATCTGTAATTGTTACCTTCAATATGGTCACCCCTCTTTCTTAACATTCAGATTCATATATTTTTATTTTGTCATTTTTATCTTTAATATTTTTATTTTTAAATAAGAATGATAGTTTTGTTTCTGCCATTATTATTGAGAAAAATATTAAACTACTTCCTATTATCATCTTTAGCGTTATTACTTCGTGTAATATTACTGCTGAAAGTATTGTTCCAAATATAGCTTCTGTTGATAATATTATTGCCGTTTCACTTTGTGTAGTTTTTGTTTGGCATATTGTCTGCAATAAAAATGCTATAGTCGTACTAAACACTCCTAGATAACCTACAGCTCCTAGTCCTTTTGCACTTATTATTATATCACTTTCTTTGCTGAAAATAAGCAATATTCCTGAAAGAACAAATGCTGTTATTAATTGTACTGTTGTAAGTACTATTGGGTCATTATCCTTTGCAAATTCTCCAGTAAAAAATATATGCATTGCAAACCCTACTGCACATATTAATGTTAGGAAGTCTCCTAAGTTAAATGATAAATCAGCTTCTAAAGATAATATTCCTATGCCTACAATTGCAATTATACTACTTACGATACTTATAGTATCTAACTTTCGCTTATATATTAGATATCCTATAAATGGTACTATTACAACATTTATCGCTGTAATAAATGCATTTTTTGATGGTGTTGTATATATTAACCCATAAGTTTGAAAAGAAAATGCTATGAATAAAAATATTCCTATAATTACACCCGACTTAATAGCCTTTTTATTTATATTTTTAACTTTTTTAAAAAATATAGTTACCATCAATACTGATGCTATAAAAAATCTAAGTGTCATTATTTGATTCGGAGTAAGTCCTGCATCTAATGCCATTTGACTAGCTACAAATCCACTTCCCCAAATAATCGCAACTATAAGAAGCCCTAACTTTCCTGTGTATGCTCCCAATTCATTACCTCCTTATAAAATCCTGTTTCAAATAAATACTGTGCAATATTTAATACTGCACAGTATCTACTGTTAAACTAAACACGTATTTTCGTTTAATATTTTAGTACAAACTTCATTTTCACTATTTATATTTATTTCATACTTGTTTTTGCCATGGTTTATCTTGAACTTTAAGTGCTTCCATTCTTTAGGCATTTTAGGATTAAACTTTAACTCACCTTGTCTATCTATATACATACCTGCAAATCCAAACACAACAGTCTTCCATACTCCTCCTGCATTAGCAGCATGCATACCTTCACGAGTATTTTTTTGTAAATCTTTTAAGTCTATAAATGCACCTCTTCTTAAATATCTATATGCCTTAGACTCATCATTTACTTCAAGACCCATTATAGAGTATATACTTGGGCTTAGTGATGAACCATGTAATGATCTTTTTTCATAATAATCATAGTTTATTTTCTTAGTTTCTAAGTCAAATTCATCTTTTAATAAATACATCAACATAACTACATCTGCTTGTTTTATAAATTGAGTATTTCTAATTCCTATTTCTCTTAGATTAGCCGGTCTTTTTGGCATATCATTTTCATCATATTCTTCAACTACTAAATTCATTAAGTCAAAATATCCTTCAAATTGTTCTAATAATTGAGTACCTTCTTTTCTAGGAAGATATATTTTATTTTTTGTATTCTCCCATACAGTGATCTCTGATTCATTAAATCCAATTTTTTCAGTTATTCTTTTGTAATCCTGAGGATAATCATTTTTTAGCATTTTTTCAATTTCCATAGCTAACTCTATGTTCCATTTTGCTAAATAGTTTGTATAGCAGTTGTTGTTTACAGGTTCATGCCACTCATCTGGACCAGTTACATCATTTATTTCATATCTATCAAACTCTTTATTGTATTCACATCTTGAGTTCCAGAAACGTGCTGTTTCTAATAGTATTTCTGCACCTTTTTCTAGGAAAAATTCAGTATCCCCTGTTATTTTGTAGTAGTTATATATTCCATGAGCTACTGCTGCACTTACATGGTGTTCATATTTAGCTACATAACAACGATAACAGCTTCCATCTGGTTCTATAGTCCAGTCTGGGCATTCTTCTTCTCCTGTATCTGCTGATTCCCAAGGATATTTTGCTCCTTTATAACCATTCGATAATGCATTTTTTCTAGCAGCCTCTAATAGATGATATCTATATCCTACTAGATTTTTTGCAGTATCTGGGAATACGTAAGCAAAAAATGGTAACATGAATATTTCAGTATCCCAGAAGGCATGTCCTCCATACTCTTCACCATGTAGCATTTTTGCTCCTAGATTAATATGGTCATCTTTTTCATTTCCTGTACTCATTAATTGATATATATTAAATCTAATAGCTCTATCTAATTCAAAATCACCATCTATTTCTATATTAGCCATATCCCACATTTTAGAGTATACTTCTACGTGTTTTTCAAATTCGTCTATGAAGCCTTCATTTGTAAATTCATTTAAATCATTTGCTATAGTTGATTTTAAATTGTCTAATTCAACTTCTCTTTCTGTGTAAATAGATGTAAACTTTTCTATTACTATAGTTTCATTTTCTTTAGCATCAAAGTCATTAAATTCTATTCCTACTTCTCCAAATGCATTGAAATGTCTATTTTTAATTCTATTATTTCCAGCTTCATCGTAAGCCTTCATCATACATCCTGTACCTACATGTAATCCAAAATCTCTAGTTTTAACTTCTACATATAATCCATTTTTATCAATAGATTCATTTTTAGTTAATTCAGTATGCTTTACCTTAAATCTTGGAGCATCACCAAAGTTTATTAATGAAGCATCAATAATATTTTCTATTTCAACAATTCCACTATAATTAAGAGGTGTTAAGTATAGTTTTATTCCTGTTCTATGAACATTATTTCTACTTACATATCTTATGCCCTCTATTAAAGTTTCTCTTCCATGATAATCTCTTAGTTTTACTTTTTTAACTAACATTGAGTTTTTCATGTCTAATGCTCTATGAAACTCTAATATTTCGCAGTCCTCAATTCCTATTAATTCTTTTTCTATATATAATTTTATACCTAACCAGTTTGGAAGGTTTGCTAGTTCTCTCATAAAAGTTTCTGCTTTATCAAATACTCCATTTACAAAAGTGCATGGAAGGCTATTTCTAGCCCCTTCCTCAAATGCACCTCTAGTTCCCATGTACCCATTGGCTAATCCAAATATTGTTTCGTATTTTAAATTTTCTCTATAGTTATAGTTGTCTTGGTATATAACCCAACTATCATCACTCATTATATCTTTTATTTCATTACAAAATATATCTCTAATCATCATATCTTCCCCTAAAGTATTTTTAATTTTTTTTGAATATTATCTTGCTGTTTTCTATAGGTGATAGACTATTAAGTCTTATTTCAAAATCAAATTCAAAACTTTCTATAGTAAGTTTATACTCTGGTAATTGATCTTGCCCACAGCTATTACTTCCAAGACCATTGTGCTTATAGTCTAAGTTTAACTGTACAAAATCACTTTTTTGTATTTCATGATCATGTTTAGCTTCTTCTAGTGCTTCTAAAGTATAGTTGTGTGCACTAAATTCAAATGGACTAGTTGAAGTTATAAATAGATTCTCATTTTCTCCACTTAAATTTACCCATTTATTTTCAGTTCTGTTTCCATTTTCCTGTGGATATACATATGGAGTATGCATACTTTCTACAGTAGTTTCATAAACATCAACGACACATCCTGTATTTGAATCTACATAATTTTCACCAGGACCTTTTCCATGCCACATTACATTTTCAAATTCTTTATTTAAGTCTAGCTTTATTCCTATTCTAGGAATCATGTCTGGACTATTTAAGCGAAGTTTTTGAGGATCACCACTTATTTTTAATTCTATTCTATCTGAATATATTGTATAAATGTATTGTACTTTGTATCCCCATCCTTGATTTACTGCACCTACATAATAATTAGCCACTACTTCTAAATTATTATTTTTTATAGAGTAATCAAAGTTTTCTAAATCATGACTCATCATATGTATAAAGTACTTTTCTTTCCAGTCTTTTATTTTATACATATCATTATCAATAGGAGCTCTCCAGAAGTTTAGCTTTGGTCCATTTTTAATAACTTCTTTGTCACCATGGTTTATAGTTTCTACAAATCCGTATACCTTATTGAATACTATACTCATATTGCTATTTTCAATAGTTAATCTTATTTCATCTTCATTTATATCAAATTGGTTTTCTACTACATCTACATTTATTTTTTCTATGTATAATGGTAGTTCAAATTGTTCTTTTGTTATCTCATGACCTTTGTCACTATATAAAGTTTCTTCTTTAGTTATATATCTTATATTTAAGTAGTAAGTAGTGTTCTCTTCTATCTCATCTACTTTATAGTCTATATTTATTATCTTACTTTCTCTACTATGAATATCTAAGTCTACTATTTCTCCATTAGATAAAACTTTTCCATTAGCTTTTACTTCCCATAATAGACTTATATGTGCTAAATCTAAGAAATCATATAGGTTAGTTATTTTAACTTCTCCATTTTCTAAATTTACACATTCTGTTTTTATAGGCTCTATTACTTTTTTGTATTCATTAAGTGCTGGAGATGGTGTTCTATCTGGCATTATAAGTCCATCTATACAGAAGTTACCATTGTGAGGATAATCCCCAAACTGACCTCCATATTTATAGAACTCTTTACCATCATCATTTACTTGTTTTATACCATGATCAAACCATTCCCATATAAATCCACCTTGTAATCTATCATACTTTCTAAATACATCTTGATGCTCTTTTAATCCTCCAGGACCGTTGCCCATTGCATGACCATACTCACATAGTACATGAGGTTTTTTACCTTCACAGTCTTCTCCTATTTCTATCAATCTATAGATTCTAGAGTACATTGTAGAATATACATCACTTACAACAGCATCAAAGTCACCTTCATAATGCACTAGTCTCGTTGAATCAATTTCTCTACATCTATTTGCCATAGATATAAAGTTATGACCAAATCCAGATTCATTTCCTAGCGACCACATTATTATACAAGGATGATTTTTGTCTCTTTGTACTAATCTTTCTACTCTATCAACATATGCTTTTTCCCACTTTGTATTATTACTTATCCAGTTATAATTTCCTGTTAATTCAAATCCATGACACTCAAGGTCCGCTTCACTTATTACGTATAATCCATATGCATCACATAAATCGTATAAGTAAGAGTTAGCTGGGTAATGTGATGTTCTAACTGCATTTATGTTATTTTGTTTCATTAATACAACATCATTTATCATATTTTCTTTAGATACAGTTCTTCCACCTTCTGGATCATAATCATGTCTGTTTACTCCATTTAACATAATTATTTTTCCATTTACTGTGAAGTTGCCATCCTTTATTTCTATTTTTCTAAATCCTACTCTTTGTGGTACAAGTTGTATTACTTCATTATTTTCACTATCTATTAAAGTAATTTCAAGATTGTATAAATTTGGAGCTTCTGCAGTCCATTTTAATGTATTTTCTATATATTCATTAAAAGTTATTGTTATATTATTATTTGATTTTAAATTTATATCTTTATAAGTGTCTAATATTACTTCATTTTCCTTAGTAAATAATTTAAGATTTACTTTTAAATCTTTATCTTGTACTGCTTCATTACATAAATCTAAATCTATTTTTAAGTTAGAATCTCTATAATTTTCATCTAAATCTGTTTCTATTTTTATATCTCTAATATATGTATCTGGTTGATTTACTAGTTCTACACTTCTAAATATACCACTTAGCCACCACATATCTTGGTCTTCTAAGTAAGTAGCATCTGAGAATTGATAAACTCTTACTGTTATATCATTCTCTTTTGCCTTAACAAACTTTGTAATATCAAACTCCGCTTGCATTCTACTTCCTTTGCTATATCCTACATATTCACTATTTACCCATATTTCAAAAGCACTGTCTACTCCGTGGAATCTTAATGTTGTTTTCTTATTCATCCAGTTTTCATCTAAAGTAAACTTTCTCTTATATATTCCTGTTGGGTTTTCAGTTGGTACAAATGGTGGATTTATTGGAAATGGATAATATAAATCAGTATAGTGCATTTTTCCATATCCTTCCATTTGCCAATTACTAGGAACTTTTATGTCGTCCCAATTTTCAGTATTATAATCTTTTTCATTAAACCCTTTTGGTGAAAACTGTGGAGCTTCTAAAAACATAAACTTCCACTGACCATCTAGTAATTTATATCCCTTACTTTTACTTTCATCATATGTAAAAGCTTCATCTCTATTATTGTACGAATAATATAGCGTACTTTCTTTTTTTCTATTTATATGAAGTATATCAATGTTTTCCCATAACTTTGGTTCTCTATTCATAATTCGTCTCCCTTTCTGTCTATCCTTTTACTCCCCCGCTTACACCTTCAACTATATACTTTTGTGCCATAAAGAATAATACTATTGGAGGTATTACCATCATACATGTTATAGCCATTATAGGTACTATTTGCAAACTATTTACTCCTTTAAATGATGCTAGTCCTAATGCTAGAGTATACTTAGTTCTGTCTTGTAAGAAAATTAATGGACCTAAATAGTCATTCCATACAGTTAACATATTTAATACTGCTACTAGTATCAATGGTGCTTTCATCATAGGGAAATACACCTTTGAAAATATTTGGAACGAATTCGCTCCGTCTATTTTAGCTGCTTCTTCAAAGTCCTTTGGAAGAGTCATTAAAAACTGTCTTAGTAAGAATATGTAGTATGCTGACCCAAAGAATGATGGAACTATTAATGGTTTTAAAGTATTTATCCATCCCCATGATTTGAATTGCATATATAAAGGTATCATTGTAACATCCCAAGGAATCATCATTGTAGCTAAAAGTAACATAAATAATATATTTTTACCTTTAAAATTAAATCTAGCGAATCCGTAGGCTACTAAAGAGCATGATGCTACTTGACCTAAAGTAGTTAATATTGTAATTGTTAAAGTGTTTAATAAGTATGTTGTAAATGGTTGAGACTTCCATGCTTCTACGAAATTGCTAAAGTTCCATACTGATGGCAATATTTTAGGTGGATATGTGAATGCCTCCCCTTCAGTTTTTACTGCTGTCAATACCATCCATACAAACGGAAATAAAAAGTATATTGCAATTATCGTTAAAATTATATATAAAAAGATTTTCTTTCCCTTACTTATTTGCATTTTTTTGCTCCTTTCTTCTTAGACTTATTAGTTGCAACTTCCGTTTCATAGAAAGTCCACATTGAAGATGATCTAAATATTAATGCTGTAAGTAGAAGTATTATAATAAACATAAACCATGCATTTGCACTTGCATATCCAAGTTTATGATGTTTAAATGCATTGTTGTATACGTATAGACCATAGAAATACGTAGACTTCATTGGTCCTCCACTTGTTAATAAAAGTGCCAGTGATAATTGTTGAAGTGCACTTATAGTACAAGTTATTAAATTGAATAATATTGTTGGCGATATTAATGGTAATGTTATCATGAAGAAACATCTTACACTTGATGCACCGTCTAGTTTTGCTGCTTCATAGTAAGTCTTATCTATACTTGTTATTGCTGTATAGAATATAAGCATCATTGTACCAACACCGAATGCACTTGCGATTACTATTGCAATTATTGCCCAGTTAGGGTCTTGTAGCCATTTAGGACCATCTATTCCGATTAAAGATAATAAATAGTTGAAAACTCCGTATTCTGAATTTAGTATCCATCCAAATATTATAGATATTGCAACTCCTGATACTACTGTTGGTATATAAAATATAGTTCTATATATCTTTATTCCTTTTATTGGTTGAGATATTAATAATGCCAATACTAAGGCTAAAGTTAAATTAAGAGGAACAAATATTACTGCAAACTTAAGTGTTAAAAATATTGAATCTCTAAATTGTTGATCCTCTGTGAACATCTTAATGTAATTTCCAAATCCTACAAATTCAGGACTTCCTATTACTGGCCAATCAAATCCACTCATTATTAATGAGAATATTAATGGACCACTTGTAAAAACTATAAATCCTATTATCCATGGGCTTATAAATAAGTATGGTGTTATTTTTTCTTTTAATTTACCTTTTTTCTTTTTAGTATTGTTAACTTCTAAAGTATTTTTTTCAACTGCGTTCATCTAAACACCTCTTTAATATATTTATATGGGCCATCTGATGATAGCCCATATGTATCTATTTAGCTATGCTATCTAGTGATTGTTTTGGATCTCTTAAAGTAGTTGGATTAAATATACCTTCTTGAACTGTAGATAGTTCTTCTGATATTTCAGTCCAATCTTTTACTTTAAATGATGATGGTGTATATTCTTTTGATTGCTCTAACATTGTATAGAATGGGCTGTATATTTCATTTTCTAGTAATTTTTCAGACTCTGCTACTGATTTTATTACTGGTAATTCGTATTCTATTCTTGCTTTGTTAGCATCTTCTGAAGTCCAGAACTTTATAAATTCCCATGCAGCATCTTTATTCTTACAATCTTTTGACATAGCCATTCCTGATGAACTAACTACACTTGGTGCTTTATTACCTTCTCTAAAAGTAGGTATTACAGTTGTTCCAAAGTTTAATCCTTGCTCTTCAAAGCCTGTAATTGACCATGAACCATTTATAAACATGCCTATACTACCAGCTTTCATTTCTGTCCCACCAGAACCTTCTGTAGGTAGTGCTATACCGTCTTTAGCCATTTTTTGATAAGCTTGATAAACTTCTATTGCTTCTTTAGAGTTAACGTTGCCTTTTAACTCATCATTATCCCCCAAATATGATGTACCATTGTTCCATAACATCATTTCAAAGTCATATGGATCTGGTTTTGCTGAGAATCCAAAGCCATAAGTTTTCTTTTCTTTATTAGTTAATTTTTTAGCTGTTTCTTCAAATTCTTTCCACGTCCATTCACTTGATGGATATTCAACTCCAGCTGCATCAAATATATCTTTATTATAATAAACTACATGAGTTGTATATCCTACTGGTATTCCATATGTAGACTCTTCATAAGAGTTATAATTCCATAGAGTTTCAAAGAATGAGTTCTTGTAATCTGCTCCCTCTTTTTCTATGTATGAATCTAGTGGTTCTAAAGCACCTGAGTATAATGGATAATTCCACATATACATTAAATCTGGAGTATCTCCTGCTCCCATTCCCGCAGCTAACTTAGTATCAAATTCTGAACCATAGGCTTCTAATACTACTTCTACATCATCGTGTTCTTCATTGAATTTTTTTACTAGACCTTCTTGTAGTGCTAAACTTTCTTCAGAATCCCAAGTTGCAAATCTCAATTTAGTTTTGCCGCCTGCCTCTTCATTTTTAGTGGAGCTACATCCAGCCAATAATGTCGTTGATAAGATAGCTACTGTTAATAACGAAACTACTTTTTTTAATTTCATAATAATCCCCCTCTTTTGAAAAACACTTTCTCTTTGATTTAATATTAGTATATATCTTATGTTAATGTCAATGTTTTTACTAAGTAAAAGTATATATTTTTTACTTAGTAAAAATCCATACTATTTTTATTTTTATATGCTGTAAAATAATAATTATTGTATCCAAGACTATGTCTATGATAGTAAAAGTTAATACTTTATATATACTTAATTTTTTATTTGTAATACAATTGAAATATATACATATTTTGGGAGGAACTACTATTATGAGACACGAATCAAAACTTTTTTTAGAAAACCTTATCAAGACACCTTCTCCATCTGGTAATGAAATAGAGATACAAAAACTATGGATTGATTATGTTAAATGTTTTGCCCATAAAATTGAAACTGATGTTATTGGCAATGTTATGGCATCTGTAAATCCAGACAAGCCTTTTAAGGTAATGCTTGCAGGTCATTGTGATGAAATTTCTTATATGGTTAATTACATAGATGACAACGGTTTTATATATGTGGCTAAAGCGGGAGGCATAAATCCTAAATTAGCTCTTGGAAATAAAGTTAGAATTTTGACTAAAACTAGTGTTATTAAAGGGGTTGTTGGTGTTAGAGCTGAGCATCAAGGTGGTGCTAGCGATAAAATAGAGGCCAAAGATTTGTTTATCGATTGTGGAGCTACTAGCAAAGAAGAAATAGAAAAGCTTGTTTCGATTGGCGATTATGTAATATATGACGTTGACTATGAGTATATGCTAAATGATACTTTCGTTGGACGTGGTCTAGACAATAGAACTGGTACATTTATAGTTGCCGAAGTACTTAGAAGAGTATCTGACAAAAATCCTAATGTAGCTGTTTATGCTGTAAGTACTGTAAATGAGGAAACAAATATGGGTGGGGCTTATTTTGCTGCTAGCCATATAGAGCCTACTATTGGTATAGCTTGTGATGTTTCTTTTGCAACAGATTATCCAGGGATTGATAAAACTGAAAGTGGATGTTGTACTCTTGGTAAGGGACCTATTTTATCTAAAGGCGCTCCTATAAGTTCTAAGATTAATGAAATTTTAGAAAAAGCTGCTAAAGATAATTCTATTCCTATCCAGTATGAGCTTACTCCAAGAAATACTGGTACTGATGCAGACAAGATACGATTGACTGGCAAGGGGGTTCCTGTTGCTCTTGTTTCTCTACCTCTTAGGTATATGCATGCCCCTTGTGAAACTACTAGTCTTATAGATATTGAAAATGAAATTGAATTATTGGTTCAAACTATCTTAAGTATGAGTGGTGAAGAGAATTTAAACCCACTTCAATAACTTTACGTAATAGAGGAGGTATTTTTTTCTGCTCCATTTCATTTAGTATATTATTAACTTATTTTATAGATAAACCAAACCCCTTTGATATTTGAAATGTTATTTTAGATGTTGTACTTGAAGTAATAGAATTGATAAATATAATATGTAAATATAGATATAGGAAGTGGTAATTTATATGAAAAAAATAAAATTAGGAACAACAAATCTTGAAGTACCAGCAATTATATCAGGATGTATGAGATTAAGTTCACTTAGTAAAAAAGAATTAAATCAATATTTACATACATCAATCGAAAATGGTATTAACTATTTTGATCATGCTGATATATATGCTTCTGGTAAAAGTGAAGATTTATTTGGAGAGGTGTTAAAAAAAGATTCAACATTAAAGCGTGAGCAAATGATTATTCAGTCAAAATGTGGAATACGAGATGGATTTTATGATCAATCTTCAGACTATATTATCTCCTCTGTAGATGGTATTTTAAAACGTCTACAAATAGAGTACCTTGATGTACTTTTAATTCATAGACCTGATGCTTTAGTTCAACCTGAAGAAGTAGCTAAAGCATTTGATAAACTAGAAAATAGCGGAAAAGTTAGACACTTCGGAGTATCTAATCATAAACCAATGCAGATAGAGCTTCTTAAAAAATATGTTTCGCAGTACCTTATTATTAACCAACTACAATTTAGTTTAACAACCGCCAACATGGTTACAAATGGAATTGAAGTAAATATGCATACAGATGGAGGAATAGAGAGGGATGGAAGTGTGCTTGACTATTGTCGTTTAAATGATGTAACAATACAAACATGGTCTCCATTTCAAATGCCTGATTGGAAGGGAACATTTATTGGAAATGACTCCTATACTAAATTGAATGAGGTATTAGAGAAGATGGCAAATAAATATAGTTTTACAAAAACTGCTATCGCTGCAGCATGGATTTTAAGACATCCTGCCAATATGCAGATTATAGCTGGTACTACCAATAAAGAACGTTTAAATGAAATTGTCACAGCTTGTGATATTCAGCTTTCAAGAGAAGATTGGTACGAGTTATATTTATCGTCAGGGAATCAATTACCATAATATAATCAAATAACAAAAGAGTTGGTATGAGATTTTTTCTTAGCCAACTCTTTTTCTTATTCCTTTAAATTTTATTATTCCTTTCCTGCCATATTGCTGTATATTTCATTTAATTTTGCCATTGCTTCATGAGCATTATGATGGTGGTTTATATCTGGATTTGACACACTCCCTACAGCTAAAGCAGAGGGATTCTTGGTGGCTAACGACTTAATCACACCTAAACGATATAATCAGAGGTTGTTACAAAGCCAAGCAAAATAGACGGTGTCTTCGCCACTACTACCTTAAAGTTGT
>NZ_JBOFOR010000335.1:0-6623 GCF_051659545.1 Romboutsia sp.
ACAACTTTAAGGTAGTAGTGGCGAAGACACCGTCTATTTTGCTTGGCTTTGTAACAACCTCTGATTATATCGTTTAGGTGTGATTAAGTCGTTAGCCACCAAGAATCCCTCTGCTTTAGCTGTAGGGAGTGTGTCAAAAGACGTATAATTGAAAAGGAGCATTCAAATGATAAAACTTATAGGAGTTTTAATCGTAGTAATAGGTTTTATATTTAAAATAGAAACCTTATTCACGGTATTAGTAGCAGCAATTGCTACAGGTTTAGTAGTTGGATTAGATGTAAATCAAATATTAATAATATTAGGAGAATCCTTTTTAGCAAATAGAGCTGTATCATTATTTATACTTACATTGCCAGTAATAGGTATATTAGAAAGATATGGTTTAAGACAAAGAGCAGTTCACTTAATAGAAAAAATAGGAAAGCTTACAGCTGGAGGAGTATTTAGTATATACATGCTAGGAAGACAAGTTGCAGGAGCTTTATCAATAAGAATGAGTGGGCATACTCAGTTTGTTAGACCATTAGTAAATCCAATGGCACAAACATCTGCAGCAACTAAACACGAAAAAATAGATGAAGAAGATGAAGAAGCGATAAAGGCTTTATCATCAGCATCAGAAAATTACGGTAACTTCTTTGGGCAAAATTTATTTGCAGGAAGTAGTGGAGTTTTACTTATAGCCTCAACTTTATCAGAGCAAGGATATAATGTTAGTGGATTAGATATAGCTAAGGCTAGTATAATAATGGCTTTAATAGCATTCTTAATAGTGTCAGTCCAAAGCTACTTATTTGATAAGAAATTAGATAAAAAGTACGGTAAAACAAGTAAATAAGGAGGACAGTATAGTGCAAAACTTTATAGATATATCATTAGAAATTTTCTATGCTATAATGGGTCTATTAATGATAGTTATAGCATTAAAATCGTATAAAACTGTAGATAGCAGTAAAAAATATGGAACAGCACTTTTCTGGATATTAATATCTCTACCATTTATATTTGGAAAAGTATTACCAGATAATGTAGTTGGATTAATATTAATAGCATCAAGTTTACTAACAGTTTCAAAGCAAGTTGTATTTGCTAAATATGAGATGCCAAGTGAAGAATTTGGTCAAAAGCAAGCAGATAAATTAGGAAATAAAATATTCCTACCATCATTAGTATTAGCATTTGCAGCAGTTGCTGTGGCAATGTTATTAAAGAACTTTGGAAGTTCTTCACAATTTGCAATAGGTGCTAGTTCATTAGTAGCATTAATATCAGCATTTATGTTAACTAAAGCAAAACCAACTACAACAGTAGATGACAGTGCAAGACTATTACAACAAATGGGTCCTGCAAGTATGTTACCTCAATTACTAGTTGTACTTGGAGCATTGTTAACTCAAGCTAGAGTTGGAGAAGTAATATCTGGAATTGTTCCTGCAGAGAGTAGATTCTTTGGAGTAGTTGCATACTGTCTAGGTATGGCAATATTCACAATGATAATGGGGAATTCATTTGCTGCCTTTGCAGTTATAACTGCAGGAATAGGTGTACCATTTGTATTAGCTCAAGGAGCTAACCCTGCAATAGTTGGTGCTCTAGCATTAACAGCAGGTTACTGTGGAACACTATTAACTCCAATGGCTGCAAACTTTAACATAGTTCCAGCAGCGTTACTAGACATGAGAAAGCAATATGATGTAATAAAATACCAAGCTCCAGTAGCTATAATATTATTAGTACTTCATATAGTAGCAATGTATTTCTTAGCATTCTAAGTAATATAATAAATTATGAAAAATATCTCATAATATGGTAAAATAAACTTAAATAGAAGTTCATTAATATTAAATCAAGAGGGGGGAATATAGTGGCATTTGATATATTCAAAAAGAAAAAGGAAGAAGCGATACAGCAATCTTTAAATAAGTACAAAAAAGTATTGCATGATGATATGTCGCTATCAATAAACATAACTTATGCTAAAAAGATGTATATAGCAGAGATAGAAACCTTAAAAAATAGAGAAGTGGTTTTTAGACTGCCAGCTGAAGCTAGAAATATAGTCAACTTCAAAACTGGTCAAGCTATTAAAGTAGACTTCGTAAGTGGGAGGGGACTATTTACAACAAAGCTTAATATAACAAATAAAGTTGTAGAAAACTATAATACATATTATACTGGTACTATTTGTGATACTATTGAAAAAAATCAAAGAAGAAATAACTATAGGTTACCTTTAACTTTAAATGTGACCTATGTATTATTACCAAATGAACTAAGAACTTACAATGGAGTAACTAAAGATATAAGCGCTGGAGGGATGCTTATGGAAAGTAGTTATTATGTAAATGAAGATAGAAAAATAAAAGTATTTTTTGAGCTAGATAAAAAAATGTATAGGCTAGATGCAACTATTGTTAGAAGTGTAGAAAATATTGATAATGAAAGGTATTTACATCATGTCAGGTTTGACTATAAAGGAACTAAAGAGAAAAATGAAATAGCTAAGTTTATATTTAATGAAGAAAGAAGAGAATTTAAGAGCAAAAGTAGAAGTAGATACTAGCACAACTCCCCCTAAAACTATTTGTTTAGGGGGTTTTATAATTGAAATTTAAATAGCCAAAAGTATAAATGTAAATAGTTATAAAAAGTTAAAAAGTAAAGAGCATGTTAAAAAATAAACATATTTGTAATAATTGTTTTAAATTTATCTAAACATATATATACTTTTAATTGAGGAGTGATTATTTAGGGGGTAAAAATACATATGAAAATTTTTTTTGATAAATTAGAAGAATATATTTTATTTTTTGATGATTTGGGTAGAATCACTTTGTGCAATAGCAAGCTTATAAATAAATTAGGGTATAAAGAAGAAGAGTTATATAAATTAAATGTAAAAGATATTTTATGTAACCAAGAGGAAAAATTAAAACAAATACTAAACAGTGATATAGATATAGATAAAGATAAAGATAAAGATATGACTTTAAAGATGTATACAAAGACCAATGACATAATATCTATTTATGCAAACATAACCCCAAATACATTTGAAGAAAATAAGGGATTTTATCTTATAGGAAAAAATGTACTTAAAGAATATACCATAGAACAACTTGAGACTTTACTCGATAATATCAATATAGGTGCCTGGATAAAAGACCTAGAGGGTAAATATATATACATAAACAAAGAACTATCAAAAATGGCAGGCAAAAGTAAGGATAATATAATTGGGAAAAAAGATACTGAAGTTTGGGCTAAAAAAACAAGCAAAGCTTTTAGAAGTGCTGATATAGAAGTAATAAAAAGTAAAAAGCCTAAAGTAATAAAAGAAACAAATATTGTTGATGGCAAAGAAGTATGGGTAGAAACCTATAAAGCTCCAATATTAGATGAAGATAAAAATGTAAAATTTACAGTGGGAATAACTAAAAATATAAATTTAATCAAGAAAATTGAAGATGAATTATACAATAATTATAAACAAATCAATAGCTTACACAATATTATTAGCAAAAACAATGATAGTGAAGATGATACTCCCGTAGAGCATGTTTTAGTTAATATATGTAATGAATTATTGAGTAATTTAAATATAAATCAATTATCTATTTGGATTTATGATTATGATAAAAAACAACTTGAGAGAAAACTAAATTTAGGTGAAAAATATGATTATGAAGATATTATTAAAATAAATAATGATATAGATGAAGAATTTATTTTTAGTACTGAGAAAGAAGGTCTAAAAACGGTAGGAGAAAGAAGAAGTGAACATTCTTTTATGCCTAAGATAGGTGATAATGTTGAGTATATAGGTGTTTATAATTTAGAATTAAAAAGTGAGTTTATAGGTTTATTAACTACTGGATACGAACATAACAATAAGCCTAGACAAAATGAAGATGATTTAATAAAGGCAATTTGTTGTCAAATTTCTATGATAATAAAGAACTGTGAATTATCTAAAAAGGTAAGAATTGAAAATGAAAGAAGAGAGAATATTGAAAAAGATTTAGAACTTTTTCTAAGTATAGCTACTGATTTTATAGGTATAGTAGATATTAATGGTTACTTAAGAAAGATAAGTTTAAGCTGGACTAAGATACTTGGATGGAGCGAAGACGAGTTATTAGCTATGCATATAAGAGACCTTGTACACCCTGAAGATAGAGATAAAAGTGACAAACTATTTTCAATTGAAGAGGTTTCAGAATGTAGAAAAAATTCTAAAATTAGATATTTGAAAAAAGATGGAAAAATCATATGGGTAGAAAGAAGTGCAAAGTACATAAGTGAAAAAAATTACTTCATAGTTACTGGTAAAGATATTACAGAAGATAAATATATTGAAGAACAAAAGAAAACCTTAGAAGAAGCAATACAATTAGAGAGTATTAAAAATGAATTTTTTGCAAACATATCACATGAATTTAAAACACCTTTAAATATAATTCTTGGGACTATGCAATTATTATCTAAAGGAATAGAACTAGATAATTTGACTACTGAAAAATTAGTAATCTGTATTAATTCTATAAAACAAAATTCCTACAGGCTATTAAGGCTTGTAAATAACCTTATAGATATGAGTAGAATAGATACAGGTTTTTA
The DNA here is from genome assembly GCF_051659545.1 of Romboutsia sp. Lineage (GTDB taxonomy): Bacteria > Bacillota > Clostridia > Peptostreptococcales > Peptostreptococcaceae > JBOFOR01. The sequence continues at coordinate 4,624 of NZ_JBOFOR010000335.1, forward strand.
TGAATTACAGCTTGCCAATCATAACATAGTAAGTATAATTGAAGATATAACTTTATCTGTAGTTGATTATGTAGAGGGGAAAAATATAAACCTTATTTTTGATACTGATATAGAAGAAGAAGTTATTGCTTGTGATCCAGATAAAATAGAGCGAATTATGTTAAATATATTATCAAACGCTATTAAACATACAGAGGAAGATGGAGTAATATTTATCAAGTTAAAATCTGAAAATAGCAACGTTAAGGTAAGTATAAAAGACAATGGAAAAGGTATACCTAAAGAAAAACTTGATATAATATTTGATAGATTTAGGCAAGTAAATAGCAGTTTAACAAAACCTTGTGAAGGTAGTGGGATAGGATTATCCTTAGTGAGATCATTAATAGAAATGCATGATGGTAGAATATGGGTAGATAGTGAAATAGGTGAAGGAGCAGAATTTATTTTTGAAATTCCAATTAGGCTAGTAGAACATGAAAATGATATGGCTATTAACAATATAAATATCTCAAATAATCGAATTGAAAAATGTAGCATTGAATTTTCGGATATTTATAAATAACAAAAACCTCTTTAAAACATAAATTTTATGCTTTAAAGAGGTTTTTATTATTATCTATCTAACAATATAGTTTTAAAAAATGCAAAAAATTCACGAGCATAATAAGTAGGCATAAATTGAACTAAAGAATTGCTAGTGTAAAAAGTTACATTTTTATATCCTGTCCTTTTAGCTAATAAGCTACTTCTACAACTGTGAAAGTCAGTAGTTACAACCTTTATTTTCAAATCCTTTAAGTTTTTATTACTATGAGATTCAATTAAATCTTTAGAGTATTTAAAGTTTTCATAAGTATTAGTAGATTTATTTTCCATAAGAATTTTATCTTTAGCTATTCCATTTTCAAGTAAGTAGTTTTTCATAGCTAAAGCCTCAGAAATGTTTTCACCACTACCTTTGCCCCCTGATACTACTATGTATAAATCGTCATTGGTTTTATCTAAATAAGTAAGAGCGGCATCTAATCTTCCTTTTAAAGTAAGACTAACACTATTATTTTGAACAGCAGCACCTAAGATTATCATGTAATCACTTTTATCTTTGGTATTATTCTTTGGATAAAAAACAAGCATACTTTCAATAATAAGAAACAGAGACAATAACAGACAAAGTGAAGTCTTAAATAATTTATATAGAAGCTTATTTTCTTTTAGTTTATCTTTTATAAAATGATAAACCACAATTCCAACAGCTAATATTACAAAAAACTCACTAAATACTAACCCACCATAAATCAATTTTATATAAAGGTAATATGAAATAAGTAATATACTAACTAGTAAATACATTATATTATTTCAAACTCTTCATTATCTTTGTTTATTTTAACTACTTTGTATCTGTAAGATATAGAATGGTCTGACTCTAATAATAAGCCAATAACTGAAGGTTTTTCCCAAAAATGCATTGGAAAAGCTACTTTAGTATTAGTGTTTTGCATAAAAGTATCAAAACCTAAATAGTACTGCTCACCTTGTCTAGAATCAAGTGGAACAAAGGCTAAATCAAAAGTAGTTCCCTTTATTTTTTCTATTTCTTTTTTATACATATTTCCTGCATCTTCATTTTCTTTAGGTGTATTTTCACCTTCCCAGTGCCACCAATTTAAATCACCAGCATGGTAAATTGTTTTTTTATCTACCTCTACAACAAAGGCTACACCTAAGTCTGTAGATTCTAAAGTTTTAACTTTTAGATTATCAATAGAAATATTATCATTAGCTTTTACAAATACTGTTTTATCAGACTTAGATTTTTTTATATCATCAGATAATATAAAGGCAATATCTTTATATTCTTTTGTACGTTCAGCATGTCTACTGAGCCGATAGGTTGAAAGAAACCTTATCGCCTAACCAACAGGAAGATAACCCGTAAGCAAGGGCGTCACTGGTAACGGTGAGTCTGAAGGAAGCCGAAGGGGGAATATGGAACA
>NZ_JBOFOR010000336.1:0-32541 GCF_051659545.1 Romboutsia sp.
CTTTTGTATCAATTAATTGATTTGAATATTTATGGTATTGAAAGACTACTTAATGCTATAATAAATATGAGGTGATTCAAAAATGAGAAATATCTCACAAGAAGTTAAAAATTCAATAATAAATAAATTTCCTAAAGAAAATACTATAGCGATTATAGTATTTGGAAGCTACGGTACGGACAAGCAGACAAGCAAAAGTGATATAGATATAGCGTGGATTCCAAAGAATAAAGTTCCTATTACAGAGCTTACAATTAAGACTCAAGCACTTAGAATGGTGTTAAATATAGATGTTGATTTAAAAATAGTAACAAGTAATTTTACGATAGAGCTTAGACGTAATATTTTCGAAGGGGAAGTTATTTATGAGTCTAGAGAGTATAGAGAATATTTGAATGATTTTTATATTGAAAATAGTGATGTCATTGATATTCTAGATTGGAGAGATATGAATGGTAGTCAAGAATAAATTAGCATGGAGTACATTAGAAGATGTAAATAGAGATTTTGGATCATGTTTATATGACTTACAAAATTTTAAAAGACTGTACAATGAAGAAAAGATGCCTATATTATGGGAAAGATACATTAAAGAAGGATTTAAAAACTATATGGTTTCATTTCTCGAATTAACAAAAGCAATGTTATATTATAAGTCGATTGATTTGAAGATAAAATCTACTACATTCTATGATTATTTGTTAGCTTGTGAATATTATGGATTATTACCTAAGGATTCATCAATTGTTATAGAAACTTTGCGAAAGCTAAGGAATGATGATTCACATGGTTATGATATACCTGAGTTTGAAGAAATGTACGAGCTATTTACGCAAAATGAGGAAATATTTGTATGTATAAGGAATAGTTGTAATAATAAATAAGATACTACTATAAGAAATTGAGGAATAACTAACATGAGTATAAAAATAAAATATATAGCTAGCAAATCGGGGGGATTCAAATCGTTTAACTAAAAATACAAATAACATAAATACTAGGAGATTGAATATGAAAAAATCAGTTTTAATAAATAGCGAAATATCATCAGTGATATCAAAAATGGGACATACAGATATGTTAACAATCTGTGATAGTGGTCTTCCAATACCCAAGAACGTTGACAGAATAGATTTAGCTCTAAAGCATGGAATACCAACTTTTTTAGATACATTAGACACAGTACTTGAAGAATTACAAGTAGAAGAAGTCGTAATAGCTACAGAATTAGAAACAGTGAGTAATGATATGTACAAAGAAATACAAAATAGATTTAAAAATATTAAAATAACTATGATACCTCATGAAGATTTTAAAGTAATGACTAAGGAATCTATGGCTATAGTTAGAACAGGTGAATTTACACCCTATGCAAATATAATATTAAAATCGGGAGTAGTATTTTAATTATAAAAATTATTAGCATACTACTAAATAAAACAATTAAAAAAATATGAAAAAATTGTAATACCTCTATGGCTAAAATATGACATAGAGGTATTAATTTTTTCCTAAATTAGGATATAATACATATAGAACAATAAATTAGAGGTGAAATATGATTACCAATAAAATAACAAACAACATGAGAGAAATAACAGACCAGATTAGATGGATTAGAGGAGTAAATTACTACCAAGAAGATAATGTACTAGACCTGGAAATAGAATTTATAGAAAACAAATTAAATGTGCTTGGATATGTAGATGGGTCAAGTTATAGTGAATATCACACAAAATTAATAATAGACACAAAAACCTTAAAAGTAGATTTTGGCTTATGTCAATGTAAAGATTTTGAAGACAATCACAAAAAAAGAAAAAAACTATATCCTTGCAAGCATCTAGTAGCAACCTTACTAGAATTTATATATAAAATAGAAGACACAGAAATAGAAAAAGAATTACAAGACCTTTACAATATGCAAAATATGCAAACAAAACAGATAGAAATAGGTATGAATACGCCAAAACCTAAAAATAATAAACCACAAAATAATGAATCTAAATCAAGTGAAAATTCTAAACCATCTATTGAAGATATAATACTAAATATAGTAGGAAAAGAAAAAGAAAAAATAAATCTAGAAGTAAATATAGATGCAGCAACACAACATCCTTATGTAAAAGTAGACTTTAAAATAGGCAAAGATAAAATGTACATACTTAAAAGCGCAGACACATTTACGGAAGCTAGAATATTTAATAGAGAATTAGTATATGGAAAAGAATTTACTTACAATCCAGAGAATCATCATTTTGCTGAGGAAGATGAAGCTATAGCAGGGTTTATAGATGAAATGGTAGCTATCAATAGACAGCTATCAGTAGTACCAAAGTACAAAAGGCAAATAGAATTAGTAGAAGGAAAAACTATAAATGTACTAGGCAAATCTTTAAAAAGATTTTTACTTACATTAAATAATAAACCTATAAATTTTACTATAAATAATAGTACATATAAGTCTAAAATTTTAAAAGAAGATTTACCACTAAACTTTAATATAGAAGACAATGGAGAGGAACTAATTCTTACAGCTGATGAAAATATGCCTATACCACTTAATTCAAATGGAGAAGCTTTTTTCTACAATGGAGATATATATCTTCCGTCTTTTAAGCAGTACAATGAATATATGAAATTCTACACACCACTTAAGATGGAGCACAAAATTAAATTCAAAAAAGATAATGCAAAAAAGGTTATAACACATGTAATACCATCTTTAGATGAAATAAGTACAACCTTAAAAATAGATGAAAAAATAGAGAAGAAAATCAAAAAAGATTTAACTACGAAATTTTACATAGATAAAAAGAAAGATGAAGTAGTGCTAGATTTAAAGCTAATTTACGCAGAAGATGAAAATCAAGACTACTACATAATAAGAGATACTAAAAAAGAAAAACTTGCAAAAAGCACCTTAAATAAGCTCAAGTTTGAAGAAAGCACAAGTAATCAATATAAATTTATAGGAAATGAATATGATTTATTTAGTTTTTTATCAGAAGAAGTTAAAGAACTAAAAGAGTTGGGAGAAGTTTATTACAGTGATAACTTTAAATACAAAATAGAAAAACCTAATGTAAAAGCAAGTATAAAAAGTGAATCAGATGGTAAATTCCTAGAAGTAAATTTTGAAATAGAAGATATTGAAAACAAAGATTATAAAGACATTCTAAATGCTTTAAAGAAAAACCAAAGATTTTATAAGTTAAAGAATGATGTAATACTAGATTTAAAAGATGAAAAGTTAAATGATTTCTTTGAAGTAATGGGTAATCTTACTCAAGATATCTACAAGGATTTAAATAATAAAAAACTAAAACTTCACAACAATAAAGTAATATACCTAGATGAAATGCTTAAAAATGAAAAATTAAACTTTATAGAAGGCAAAGATAAAATAAACTCAATTGCCAACAAAATAAAGACCAAAGATAATATAGACCACACAATACCAACAGAACTTAATGCGACACTTAGAAGCTATCAAGAGGAGGGCTATAAGTTTTTCAATACTCTTAGTCACTACGAGTTTGGCGGGATTTTGGCAGATGAAATGGGACTTGGAAAGACTATACAGGCTATATCCTTTTTACTTTCACAAAAAGATAAGAAAAGTATAGTAGTAACTCCAACCTCATTAATCTACAACTGGAAGGATGAAATTGAAAACTTTGCACCAAACTTAAAAGTACTTATTATGCATGGGGACAAGAGCCAAAGAATAGAAGCCTTTGAAAGTATTAATGACTATGACTTAATACTTACAACTTATGCTACTCTTAGAAATGACTTTGATTATTATAAGGAAATGTATTTTGACTATATGATAATAGATGAAGCTCAAAACATAAAAAATCCTTATGCTCAAAATACAGAGACCGTAAAAAATATTAATGCAAAGGTAAAGTTTGCCCTAACAGGAACACCTATGGAGAATAATCTAGTAGAGCTATGGTCAATCTTTGATTACTTAATGCCAGGATATTTATTTAGTAAAAAATCCTTTGAAAGTAAATTTGTAAACTCAAAAGAAGAAAACATAAAAGAACTTAAAAAAATGATAAATCCTTTTATACTAAGAAGACTTAAAAAGGATGTGCTAAAAGAATTACCAGATAAGATAGAAAAGAAATTCTTCGTTGAAATGGACAAAGAGCAAAAGAAAATCTACAAGGCTTTAGTAGATGATATAAATGAAAAAAGAAGTAGTGAAGAATTTAAAGAAGATAAAATAACAATATTCTCTTACTTAACTAAGCTAAGACAACTTTGCCTAGACCCATCAGTACTAATTGAAAACTACACTGGAAAAAGTGCAAAGGCTGATATTGGTATAAATATTATTAAATCTAATATAGAAGAAAACCACAAAATACTTTTATTCTCTCAATTTACTTCAGTCCTTAAAAACCTAGGACAAAGACTAGAGGAAGAGGGTATAAGCTATTCCTATTTAGATGGCTCTGTAAATGCAGCTAAGAGAATAGAGTTAGTAAAGGATTTTAATGAAAATGAAGAAAATAAGGTATTTTTAATATCTTTAAAAGCTGGAGGAACAGGACTTAATCTTACTAGTGCAGATGTGGTTATTCATTTTGACCCATGGTGGAACCCAGCTATAGAAGATCAAGCTACAGATAGAGCTCATAGATTTGGTCAAAAAAATGTAGTAGAGGTAATAAAGCTTATAGCAAAAGGTACAGTAGAAGAAAAAATCATTAAAATGCAAGAAAGTAAAAAAGAGCTTATAGAAAAGGTTATGAGCGGAGATATGAATAATTCAGGAGTTTTATCTAGTCTATCTAAAGAAGATTTAGATGAACTATTTATGATATAACACTTAATGAATAGCCTATAGTTTGAATACTTAGGCTATTTTTGTGATATAATCAAAATAAGATTACATAAACAAGGGGTCGACTAAATAACTGGAAATTTTCCAAGATACATATTGAAGAGGTGACTGAGTATGAAGGTTGAAAAAAAGCGAGATTTTATAATTAATGTGCTATACACAGTAATAGTTACAGGAATTGTATTCATAGCAATAAAATATGGGTTGGTATGGTTTTTACCATTTGTTATAGGATTTTTGGTGGCATTTATATTAAAGCCATCTATAAATTTTATATCTAGAAAAACCCAAATAAATAGAAAGCCGATAGCGGCATTAGTGGTATTGATTTTTTATGGAACAGTGGGAGTTCTAATAACGATGATTGGCTTTAAGCTAGCAATAGCTATAAGAGATATATTTATACACATGCCAGGAATATACTCAACTAGTATAGAACCTGCAATTTTTGATTTATTTAAGCAAATAGAAGAAATTATAGCAAAGTTAAATCCAGAAATGGTTAAAAGTATTCAAGATATGTCAGGTTCAATGCTAAGTTCTCTTGCTTCTATAGTTTCAAATATTTCAAAGGGAGTTATAGGAATAGTATCGTCAATGCTTTCTTCTATTCCAACATTTTTTATAACTGTTTTATTTACAATTATATCATCTTTCTTCTTCTCGATAGATTATCCAAAGATAACTGGATTTATTGTTAAACAGTTTTCTCCGAGAGGAAAAAGTATAATATTCGATATAAAAAATTATATTGTAGGAACAATATTTAAATTTATAAAAGCTTATTCAATACTGCTTAGCATTACGTTTATAGAGCTATCAATAGGACTATCAATATTAGGAGTTAATGATGCAATAGCTGTTGCTGCATTAATAGCAATACTAGATATATTCCCTGTTGTAGGAACAGGAGGTATATTAATGCCTTGGGCTTTAATAGAATTAATAAGAGGAAATGTATACATGGCGTTAGGTATTCTAATAATATATGTAATAGTTCTAATAGTAAGAAATATACTAGAGCCTAAGATAGTAGGGCAACAAATAGGATTACATCCTGTATTAATGTTAATGTGTATATTTATAGGTGTTAAGCTATTTGGATTTATGGGATTATTTATACTTCCTATAATAGCTATAATAGTGAAGAGTTTAAATGACAACGGAAAGATTAATTTATACAAATAAGCATAAAAGCAATCTAGTTAAGCTTATGTTAACGAGATTGCTTTTGCTTGTTATACATATAACTGATGATTTTGTAGTAACAATTAGTCAGATAAAATAAACAGAGTGGGAGATACAAAATGGTCAAACAATTTTTAGGATATGCTATACCTTCAGCGGTAGCAATGTGTATAGCATCGTTAAATACTATAATAGATGGAATATTCTTAGGGAATGGAATAGGGGAAGAAGCCTTAGGTGCTGTAAATATAGTAATGCCTATCACTATAATATTCTTCGGTATAGCTACAATGATGGCTGTAGGTGGAGGAGCTTTAATTTCAAAATACTTTGGATCTAAAGAAGATGATAAAGCTGTAAGTATATTTAGACAAGTAACATATTTATTAATAATACTAAGTCTTATGTTAAGTATAGTTTCAGTATTATTTGCAAATCCAATAGTTAAAATAATGGGAGCTACTGAGAATCTACAACCTTTAGCTGCGGAGTATCTAACTTTTTATGCATTATTCTGTTTACCAAGTTTATTAGGAATTGCATTTAGTAGTTTTTTAAGAAATGATAATAGACCTAAGTTAGCAATGGTAGCTACAATATGTGGAACAATATGTAATATTATTTTAAATTATATATTTATATTCGAGCTAGGTTTAGGAATAAAAAGTGCAGCAATAGCTACTGGTCTTGGTCAAATTCTTACGTTATCAATAGCACTACCTCATTTTTTATTAAAAAGAGGAAAGTTGAGCTTCGGGAAGCAAAAGTTTGTAAAAGAAAATATTCAAGAAATATTCACAATAGGGTTGCCATCTTTCTTTGCAGAAGCAGCATTTTCAGTAATAATATTTGTTCATAATTTAATATTAGTAAGAGTATTAGGAGAGATAGGAATATCTACTTATGCCATAGTGAACTATCTAACAACTAACATCTACTTAGTGCTACTCGGAGTGACTTTAGGAGCCCAACCGCTTATAAGTTACAATTATGGTTCTAAAGATAAAGATAAAATGATTACTTTTTACAAATTATCCAATAAGACTTCATTTATTATAGGAGTAGGTTTTGGAATTATATGTTTAGTTTTTGGAAAGAGTATTATATCAGTATTCACTCAGGACCAAACTCTTATAGACATGGCATATATTGCTGTAAATATTAATAATCTAGCTTATTTAGTAATAGGTCAAAATTTAACAACTACAATGTACTATCAAGCTATAGAAATACCTAAGTTTTCAAATTTTATATGCGCTATGAGATCGGTAATAGTTTTACCTATAGTATTAGTAGTTATGTCTTCACTGTTTGGAGCTAATGGTATATGGATTAGTATGGCTATATCAGAAATAATAATAATTTTTATTGCAGGTAAGGTGTACAATATAGAAAACTATACTGAAAAAGCAATAGCACAAAATGCTTATTAAAAATATTTCAAATAAATATAACGCCCATTATAATAAATAGCTATTATAATGGGCGTTATATTTATTTAAGGTTATTCTATTTTGCTAGTTCTAAACCACGTTTTAATACTTCTGCTCCATTACAAGTTCCATAGTGCATCATATTTATTACTTCAACTGATATACCAAAAGGTTTAGCTATTTCAGTAGCTTTAGATAACATGAATCTAACTTGAGGTCCTAAAAGTACAACATCACAGTTTTCTATTTCATTTGCTAAATTTGCTTCTGGTATAGCCCATATTTTAACATCTAGATTTTGCTCTTTTGCAGCAGCTTCCATTTTAGTAACAAGTAAACTAGTAGACATTCCAGCAGAACATGCTAACATTATTCTCTTCATTTTAATTCCTCCAAATATACAAAAAAATTTATGTGCATTTTAATATTGCAAATGTTTTCTTATCTTATAATACAATAAATATTTACCATAAACAACAAAAAAATACAAAAAAACAAAAAACATGTTTTTACTTTAAAAACATGTTTTTTTAAGTAAATTAAATATTTAAATAAATTTAAAAAAACGTTATACTAATCAACATGAACTACTGAGTTTAGATTACTCATAAAACATTCAAAAATTAGTAAGAGTTCAGAATAAAATGTATCTGGTGGATTTTGTAAGAAACTAAAAGAATCTCTACCTTGAATGATTATTGGAAGAGATGAAATTTTAGATATAGCAGAGTTTTCATTTGAACAAAAACTGATAATCTCAATTCCAGAGTTATAGGCTTTAGTAGTAAGCTCTAATAAACTTTTTGTTTCACCAGAATTAGATATTACAACAAGTAATACGTCATCTTTAGATTCAGGAGTAAGTAGTTGTAAGTGTGTATTAGAAATACATCTAAAACCATTTATTGCTAAACGTTCATTAATGTAGTTTGCAATAGTTTGGGATATACCTACACTAAGTAGCATAATAAGTTTGCTTTTAGATTTGTTCAAAAGTTCACTAAAAGATTCTAAGTTGGCATTAACCTGTTTAGAGGCATTAGTATATACATCAACTGTAGGCTCTACCTCATTTTCGCGAGAAGAGTAGCAGATGTGATATATCATATCTGAATAACCCTCGAAGTTTAATTTTTTACAAAGTTTATAAATTGTAGTTGTAGAAGTAAAGTTGTCTTGTGCAACTCTTCTAATTCCAATTTTTTTCAAGTCATCTATATTACGATATAAGTATTTTATGATAGATTGTTCTACAGTACTTAAATTATATTTAGCTGACAAATATTCAAAAACCATATATATCACCTCTAAAGGTATTATATATGAAATAAATATAAAGGTAAACACAGAAAGGAAGACACAAAATGGAAAATAAGTTTATACCAGACCCATGGGCAAGAATAAAAACTCGTAATGGATTATCAGGAGATGAAGTAATATCATCATTACAAAAATGTATAAGAAGAGGTATGGCTGAAGAAGCATGTCAATTTGCATATGAAATGTACATAACATCACCTCAAATGGAAGAAAAGTTATGGAGAAGATTATTAACTATAACAGTTGAAGATATAGGTATGGGAGATACAAATTCACCTGTATTAGTAAATACTTTAAATGATATGCGTAAAAACTTCTCTTACGGAGATGGAGATAGACCGATATACTTCATACATGCAATAAGATACTTATGTAAATGTGAAAAAGATCGTTCAAGTGATTTATTAAAGAATATAATGATGAAAAGCTTTGCAATGGGATTTGTTCCAGAAGTTCCAGATTTTGCATTAGATAAGCATACAGTAAGAGGTGCAGAAATGGGAAGAGATTCATTCCACTTCTTAAACGAAGCAAGTAAAGTTATCCCTCAAATGGAAGTAGATAATGATTACAAAGAACGTTATCTAAAGATATTAGAAACGTATAACCCACAAGAAGTAGTTGAATCAGCTTTTAAATTCAATCCATGGCAAGAATAATATAATTAGAGAAAAATAATAAATATATAAAACAAATATACAAAGGTAGATATAAATATACAAAATAGGGAGATAAAAATGAGTTCGAATACAATTTTAGAAAAATTAGATAAAGTTTTATCACCAATAGGAGCTAAAATAGGAAACCAAAGACACTTAAAGTCTATTTCAGCAGGTATGATGATGACATTACCTCTAATAGTTATAGGTTCTATATTCTTAATATTAGCTAACCCACCTATAAATCCAGATTTAGTAGATCCAAGTAGTGCTAATGTATTTATGAAATTCTTATTATCGTGGAAAGAATTTGCAGTAGAGAATTATGCAGTAATTACAACTCCTTATGACATGACAATGGGACTTATAGGGGTTTTAACAGCATTTTCTATAGCATATTGTTTAGCTAGTGAGTATAAGATGAATAAATCTATGAATGGACTTATAGCTACATCAATATTCTTCATGATATGTGCTCCAAGCTCAGAAGGAAGCATGCCGATGTCTTTCTTAGGAGCAGATGGATTATTTGTTGCAATATTAATAGGATTATTATCAGTAGAAATAAGTAGATTTGTTGAAAGTAAGGGACTTCAAGTTAAGTTCCCAGACACTGTACCACCAGCAGTAGCAACTTTTGTTAACTCAATGTTGCCTTTATTAACAAATATAATAGTTTTATACGGAATAAATATATTAATAGTAGCAAACTTTGGGATGAATATTCCACAGGCAGTAATGCAAGGTTTAACGCCGGCTTTATCAATAGTAGATAATTTATGGGGATTCTTAGCACTAATAACATTTGGTAATATATTATGGATATTAGGTGTAAACGGAACATCAATAATATTCCCTATAGCATTTGCATTAGGCATAGCTAATACAGGTGTAAATGCAGACCTAGTAGCTAAGGGATTAGAGCCTACTAATTTCATGAACTTACAAATGTTCAGAATAGCCATATTAGGTGGAGCTGGTAACACAATAGGTCTTACGTTATTAATGGCTAAGAGTAAATCTGTACATTTAAAGTCAGTTGGTAGACTTGCTGTTGTGCCTGGTATATGTGGTATAAATGAGCCTGTTATATTTGGTTCTCCAATAGTATTTAATCCAATGCTTGCAATACCATTTATAATAACACCAATAGTATCTGTGACACTTACTTACTTTGCACAGGTATTTGGGTTTATAACACCTGGATTTATGGTTGACCCATCATTTACACCATTCTTTGTACAGGCATATTTATCGTCAATGGACTTTAAGAATGTGTTGTTTGTACTTGGATTAGTGGCGGTAAGTGTGGCTATTTATTATCCATTCTTTAAAGTATATGAAAAGAATATGTTAAAGCAAGAAGAGAGTGTATCTTCTGTAGCTTAATATAAAAATAACTGTCGCAGGGTAATTAAAAATTATCTATGCGGCAGTTATTTTTTTATTTATTACATCAACAGGTATACCATAAGGTTTAAAATTATAAAAAGGTTTAAAATTATAAAAAAAGTAGAAAGTTTAAAATTATAAAAGGTATAATAAAGATATGGAATAAAATGTAGATAAATATATAAATTAGGAGAGAAGTATGAAAGACATAGGAAAATTACTACAAAACAAAATAGATATACAAGAACTTCAAAAATATCTTAAACTAGAAAACTATAATGAATTATATGAAGAAGTGCTAAAGCTAATAAAAAATGAAAAAATAAAGCCTATAAAGGCAAGTGGATTAAATGGCAAAACCCCAGCTTTATATAATAGATATACAATATCAAAAAATGAAAAAGTAAAAGATTATACAGAAGAATTATCTTATAAAATAAATACAAAACTAGATATATCAAAGTATGTAAGAAATCCTAAATTATACGAAATTAATAGAGAAAATATATTAATGCTAAGTCAATTCTTAGATACTAACATAGAAAAATTAAATACGAAAGTATCTATAAATGAAAGAAGCTTTCAAATATTTGCAAGAGAAAAATTCCTTGCAAAAGAGGGTGGAAAGACTTTAATAAAATCATTAGGATTAGATGAGGAATTTCTAAATATTTATGATACCACAGAACCATTAGCATACTATTCTAAAGATAAAAGTACACCACAAAATATATTAATAATAGAAAATAAAGATACTTTTTATAGTATGAGGAATTTTATAATAAATAATAAATCTATATTTAATGCAGAGATATCAACAATAATATATGGTGGTGGAAAAAGCATATACAAAAGTTTTAAAGACTTTGAATTTTGTGTAGAGCCCTACCTTACTAATGAAAAAAATAAATTACTTTATCTAGGAGATTTAGATTATGAAGGGATATTAATATACGAAAGCTTATCTAAAATATTCTCAGAAAAATTCAATATAGAACCATTTATAAAAGGCTATGATGCAATGATAAGAAAGTACAAAAGTATGAACTTAAAATTACCAATGTGTAGCATAAATCAAAATAAAAATATTGAGAGCATATTTTTTGACTATTTTGATGAAAATACTAAGAAAATAATGGAATACATATTAGAAAGTGGAAAATATATTCCACAAGAAATTTTAAATGTAGAGGATTTTTAGGAGGGAAAAATGTTTTTAAAAAACTTTGATAAACGTATGAAAAAGGTAGGAGCATATTCTGTCCTTATTAAAAATGCAATAAATAGAACTACATGGAAAAATTATTATTTTAATGAATATTATGAGCAAATAAATTTAATATTTGTAGTTCTTTTATTTATTATGGAAGAATCTTTAAAAGATAACACATGTACTATAGATGATATAGGAAATTTTATAGATGAAGTAAATACTAGAAGTTTCAAAAAGCCACTTAGTTATGAGGACTGTATAGAATTTGCAAACTTTATAGTTAATACTGTACTTTGTGATGATGGTAAAACTATGTATTTTAATGGTTATGATTTTGATAATAATGACTACAAAGAAATAAACATTAGCTACTTATCAAATAAGATAGTATACATAAATGATGCTCAAAGAAGGGTATCTTATCATTTAAGTGATGAAGGATATAATTTGATTTTATCGACTCTAGAAATAGAAAATAATTTAAATATTACAATTCAAGAGATAATATTTAAATTGCACTTAGAAAAAGCTGATTATGATAGAGCAGTGGATGATATTAAGCAGATGTTTAGTCTAATGAGAATACAACTTCAAAAAATGAATGATGCAATAAAAAGGATAAGACACAATGTACTTAATTATTCAATAGAAGAGTACAAAAATTTATTAAATGAGAATATAGATTCTTTAGGAGATATAAGAAAAAAACTTACTCATCATAGAGAGCATGTAGAAGAGAAAATAAAAGAGTTAAAAGAAAGAGATATTAATGTAAAAAAATTAGAAAAAAATGAAATAGAAAATTTAAAGAATTTATCTATTATAGAAAGATATCTAAATCAATCAATAGAAGAGCAGCAAGGTCTACTTAGCGCACACTTTGATTTTAAGGCAATTTATTCTAGAGAGTTAGAAGAGATGACTTCTATGTCAATTATTAAGAGATTTAATATACAATCTGATTTGTATGAAAAGATTCTAGAAAACAGTGAAAAACTTGATAACTTAGATTATATACTAAGACCTTTATTCTTATCACCAAATGAAAAAAATTATAACATAAATAAATGCCTTCAGTACCAAAGAAAAATAGTTAATTCAATTGACGAAGAGGATGAAGAAATATCCTTTGAAGAAATAGATTATTTAAAAGAAAAAGAAGAAAGAGCAAAAGAAAAGCTTAAAAAATATGAACTTACACTAAAAACATTATTAAATTTAATAATAAATGAGAATAAGAGCAATCTTTTAGAGGTTTCAAAAGAAACAATAGACAATGAAGAATTAAAAGAAAGTTTAATACCAAATATAGAGATTTTTAGAGAAGTAATAATTGAATTATTGAAAGCTAGGGAACTAAATATAAATGAACTAAAAGAAGAAAGAAAAAATTCTATAAATGATATTAATAAATATGAATTTAATTTAACTCATATGGTTTTAGATTTAATTGAATCTAATATAGAGTATAACTTTATAGATACACTAAATATTGAGAAGAATGTAAACAACACTCAAGTTAAGTTTTATGAAGTAAAAAGTGATGATAAAATAATAAAAACCTTAAACTGCTCAGATATAATTTTTACAATAAATTAAGCTAATAGGAGGAAATATGTACAATATAGAGGATATAAACTTAGGTAATAGCATATTTTATTACCTATTAAAAAACAAAGAAATAGATGAAGATAAATCACCAGAGTATTTTAGAAATTACTGTGAAAGAGAAGAAATAATGAATCTGGTAAAACTACAAGGAGAATCATTTAATTGTAAAATAGAAAAATACGGTTCTAGCATATATATAATTCCTAATGAAGACAATGAATTTTTAGGATATTCCAAACGAGAGTTAAAAAAAGAACTTTGTAAATCTAATGCAACAGACAAAGACTATTATTTATCTCAATTTGTAATACTTACTATTTTAGTAGAATTTTATGGTTCACAAGGACGAAGCTCAAAATCTAGAGATAGTTTAAAGGGTGGGGAACTTTTAAATATAATAAGTGATAGATTAAAAGAAGCTTGTGAGCGAGAAGATATAGAAGGGTTAGAAGCAGATAGTGGAATAGCTTATGAAAATATATATGAGAAATGGCAAGCTTTAAAAAGCTCAGATACTAAGACTACAGCAAAAACTACTAAAGAAGGTTTTATACATACGATACTTACTTTCTTAGAAAATCAAAACCTTATTCACTACATAGTAAATGATGATATGATAATGACCAGCTCAAAACTAGATAATTTTATGGACTTTAATATACTAAATAGATCTAACTACGAAAGAGTAATATATGCCCTAGGAGGTTATGACAATGAGTAAGATAAATTCTCTTAGAATAATAAACTTAAATTATAATAACAATACTATGAAAATAGATGATGAGACTTTTGACTTAGGTGGAGAAAGTACTCTAATGAGCCTTAGAAATGGTGGAGGAAAATCTGTAATGGTACAGATGATGATAGCTCCATTTGTAACAAAAAGATATAGAAATATGAAAGATAGAGAGTTTAATAGTTATTTTACTACAAACTCACCAACTTATATTTTAACTGAATGGATATTAGATGATGAGAAGACTAATGTAGTTATAGGTATGATGATAAAAAGAAAAACATCATCAATAGATGAGGATGATGATGAAGAAATAGATATAGTAAACTTTATACATGAATATCAAGGTGACAGTAAGTATAGTATAAGAAATATACCAGTAGTGGAAATTAACGAGAAGAGCAAAAGTATAAAAAGTTTTGGAAATAGCAAAAACCTTTTTGAAAAACTAAAAAAAGATATGGATATAAACTTTAATTACTATATGATGAATATACCTAATCAGTCTAGAAACTATTTTGAGGCTCTTAAGCAATACAAAATAAATAATAAAGAGTGGGAAAGTATAATCAAAGAAATCAATAAAAAAGAATCTGGATTATCAGATTTATTTAGTGACTCAAAAACTGTTGCTGGATTAGTTGAGAAGTGGTTTATAAAGGTAGTAGGAGATAAGCTAAATGAGAATAAGGACAAGGTAAAGAACTTTCAAGATATAGCTAAAAAGTATGTATATCAGTATAAAGAAAATAAACACAAATTAAATCAAAAAGAAGCTATAGAAAAATTTCAAATTCTAACAAAAAATATCTTAGAGAAAGCCTATGAATTTAAAAATACTAAAGATAACATTAAAGAGATAGAAAATAAAATAGCTAATTTAATAAAGTATTTAGAAGAGTTATTAATAAAGGAAAATCAAAAAATAGAAGATTTAGATAAAGAAATAGATACTATTAACTACTATATAAAAGACTTAGAATATGAAAAACTATCTTTTCAAATACACAAAGTAGAGGATGAATACAAGGGTATCTTATACAGTGAAAAAAATATACAAGATGAAATAGAAGAGCTAGAAGTAAATATTAAAAAAGCTACAAGAAGAAAAAATATTATGGATTGTGCTCTTAAATATGAAAATTATCAAAAGTCTTCTAAAGATGTACAAGAAAGTGAAAATAAGATACAAATATTAAAAGATAAAGATATAGACTCAAAACCAGAAAGAGAAAATTTAGGATTTACTCTTAAGAATTATTATATAAACATAGAAAATAAGTTGAATAATGATTTAAATGTGAATTTAGAAAGTGAAAAAGAAAATAGTGATTTACTAAAGGCTATTCAAAATAATGTAAAAGAAATAAACGAAAAGCTTTATTCTAAAAACAGAAATAAAGGAATAATAGAAGAAAAGATAAATAGTTTTAGTAATGAAGAAAAAAGATTTAATAAAAGATATAATAAAAATTTCAACAGAAATATAGTAGGATTTTATGAAGAAAATTTCATAGAAAAAATAAAAATTAATTATAATGAAAATTCAAGAGTATTACAAAAAAATGATGAAAATTATAAACTAGAAAAAATTAAACTTGAAGATAACACAGAGCAGTATCAAAGAAATGAAAAAGAATTAATAATATCTTTGTCAAAGTTAGAACTAGAAAAAGAAAAACTAGAAGAAAAATTTAAAATTACTACTAATAATCTAGAAAAAAGAAAAGATATTGTAAAATACATTGATAGTGATGAATCTTATATATTTGATGATACATATATAGTAAATAGCCTAGAAAATAAAAAAAATATTTTAAATGAAGAAAATAACCATCTTAATATAAAAAAAGAAAAGATAGATAATGAAATAAACAAGCTTATATCAGGTAAGACTATAGAGTTATCAAAAGAAGTTAAAGAAAAACTACATAAAAAAGATATACATATTGTCTATGGTATGCAATGGCTAAAAGAAAATAATTATAGTGAAGAGGAAAACTTAAAATTAGTAAAAACTAATCCTTTGATACCATACTCAATTATAATAAGCAAAAATGATATAGAAAAAATAAGAAAAGATGGCTTAGACATATTTACATCATATCCAATACCTATAGTAGAGAGAGAAAGCTTAAATAATGTTGTTGGACAAAGTGAAAATGAAGTATTTATATTAAATAAAGCTATATTTTTATTAGCTTTTAATGAAAAACTTCTTAAGGAAAAAGAATTACAACTAATAATAAATAACCTTGAAAATCAGAAGGTAGATTTAGAAGAAAAAATACAAAATAAAACTTTAGAAATAAAAAAATATATAGATTTATTTTATTTCATTAAAGATAATCCTTTATCAAAATGCGAATACACTAAATTAAACAAAAACATAGAAGAAAACAAATTTAATATTACTGAAAATGAAAAAACACTTAATAATGCAAAAGCAGAAATAAAAGTATTAAAGGAAAAAATAGAAGCAATAAATCAAAAAATTAGTTCAAATACTGATAATATTAAGGAGTTAAAAAGAGAAGAGTTAGATTTCAAAGATTTTACTTCAAAATATGAAGAGTATAAAGATAACAAAGAAGATTTGTCAAAATTAGAAAATGAAATAGAAAGCATAAATATATATTTAGAAAAACAGAACAATGAAATAAAAAATTTAACTGAAAAAATAGAAAAGCTTAAGGATGAGAGAAGAAATTTAGAAAATAATTTACAAAAATCAAAAGAAAATTTAATAAAATATAAAAGCTACACTAGTGGAGAAATCATAAACAAAGATATAGAAGATTTAGAAGCTAGATTTGATAGTTTAACAAGAGAAATTTCTTCAAGCTTAAAAGAATTAGAATTACAATTAGAGAAAGAGTATGAAAGACAAAAAAGAGATGAAGAACAATTAATAGAAGCTCAAAATAATTATAATCTAGTAGATAGTGATTATCAAAGTGAAACTTATAATATAAATACCCAAAGAATAATAGAACAAGATATAAATGAAGCTATAAAAGCTCAAAAGCAAAAAAATGAAGAAGAAAAAATAATAATAAAGCAAAAAGGTAGATTAGAAAATCAAATAACACAATTGTATCTTAAGCTTAAGGAAGAATTTGAAAAGGAAACGCCAAAAGAAAAAGAAGAAGTTACAGATAAAGATTTTGAGAAACTAATATTTATTCAAAAGAGTAATGCTGATACACTTGAAAAAAATAAACAAGTATCTATCTCAAATATAAGCAAAATAAATAGTAACTTAAGTAATTTGGCAGAGTTCTACAACTTAGAAATAAAAGAAGCTATATTATTAGATATAAAAACTGAAGAGTTGAGAGATTTTATAGGAAGATTAAAAAGAGATTATAACAACTCAAAGGATGAAGAACATAAACTACATACAAATTTAAATCAAGAGATAGATAAGGTTAGTAGAGAAAAAGAGTTTATAGAGGATGATTTCTTTAAAAAGTCTCTTGATGTAATAGCTAAAGTAAGTGAAAAACCTAGTGAAGTAATATCTAATTTAGACCAAACTCTAAAAGCTCATAAACTTACACTAGAAAAACTTAGTGCTGATATAGATTTTATAAACAAAGAAAAGGAAAAAGTAGTCGAAATTTTATATGATTATATTTATGAAGTACATATAAACCTAGGTAAAATAGATAAAAACTCCACTATAAAAATTAAAGAAAAAGATGTAAAAATGCTTACTATAAAAACAGAAGACTGGGAAGAAAATAAAGACTTATACAAATTAAAAACAAAAAATATATTAGAGAGTTTAACTAATACTTGTTTAGATAAACTTGAAATCAATGAAAATATAGAAGAAACAATATCAAAAACTATTACAACTAAAAATTTATACAATGAAGTAGTATCTATAGGAAGTATAGATGTAAAACTATACAAAGTAGAAGAAAATAGACAGAGAATGATAAGTTGGGAACAGGTTTGTCAAAACTCAGGAGGAGAAGGATTTTTATCAGCATTTATAGTTTTAAATAGTTTGCTATCATTTATGAGGAAAAATGATAGTGATATATTTAAAAATTATCAAGATAGTAAAGTAATAATTATGGATAATCCATTTGCTCAAACTAATGCAGAACATCTTCTAAAACCTCTTATGGATATAGCTAAAAAAAGCAACACTCAGCTAATTTGTTTTTCTGGATTAAAAGGAGATTCTATTTACAATAGATTTGACAATATATATGTGATAGATTTAGTTAACTCTAAACTAAAAAACAATCTAAGTTTTTTAAAGGGTAACCATTACAAGGGAGAAGATATGGTGCAAGAGATAATATCATCTAGATTTGAAATAAAAGAAGAAGTAATAGATCAAATGACATTATTTTAAACTATTCTGAATGACAAGATTATATAAAATATTTTGTAAGTGAAAAACATTAAATTAATACAAATTTTACCATAATAATATATAATAGTATTATAAGGAATGTTTAGTAATAAATTACCATTAGGGAGGATTATTATGCATAAATTTCAAAGCTTTATTGGTAAATGGGAAATGATCCCTAGGCAAAATAACTATCAAATAGGTGCTCCACCTAAGGAAGGTACATATATAATATCATTAGTAGAGGAAAATACTCTAAGATTTGATATTGATTGGACAGATGAAAATGATCAAAAGCATACAATGGTCTATTTATCCCAAGTGGATGGAAAGATACATGAGTATGAGAATACTGATATTATAGAATCTGTAAAAACTACCTTAATAGCTAATAATAAATTAGAGTCATGTACCTATAAAGGAAGCGCAAAAATATGCTATAGTATGCAAGAATCCATAGAAAATGGAGAAAAATTATTGGTAAATCAAACTGGTCTATTGTCTGATGGTGGCAAATTTGTAAATAAGTCAATATACAAAAAGGTGTCAATAGAAGCATTTTAAAATATACAAAGCTCCTAGAAAGCTAAAATCTAGGCGCTTTTTTTTACATACATATTAAAGATTAGGAAAACTTAAAAGTGTAAGCTAAAGATAAATATAAAAAATAAATATAACCTTTAAAGATAAAATCATATATGGTAAGATTGAACGATGGCAGTATATAATTTTGAAATATGGGTTAGAAATCCAATACATAAACACAAAGATAAGGTAGGTGTGCAAATATGAATAAGAAAATTATTCCATTAATTTTATTAATCATAACAATATTATGTTTATCATCAGTATCTATTTATGCAAGCGAAAAAGATAAAACTATAGTGGTAAATATGAATAAGATAAGCTTAGAAGATATAAATAATATTCCGGCGTTAAAAAAAGAGTTACAAAAACGTGGGTACATAGGACTTATGAATATAAGAGGTGACGGAGGCAGTGATGACAGACGAAATTATGCAACTATAGGCTCAGGAAGAAGAGCTAACGTAAGTTCAGATGATAATTTTGACTTTAGATCTGCAAATAATGAAAATGCAAAACAATATAAAAGTGCAACAAATCAAAATCCTAAATCTATAAATAATTTAAGTATTAATAAAATAAATAATTATAATATGGAAAAAGGTCAGTATGGATCAACTTTAGGTTCTATTGGGCAAACTTTATCAGATAATAAATATAAAGTAGCAGCAATAGGTAATGCTGATATTGGAACTGATAAAGGGGAATTAAATAGAAATATTGGACTAATGGCTATGGACAACTTCGGCAGAATAGAATTAGGTAATGTTGATGATATAAATGTAAATGATTCGAAGATGCCGTTTGGAATTAGGACAGACTACAAAAAATTATTACAAGAAACAAAAAAATATTACAATGAAGCAGATGTAATGTTTATAGAACTAGGAGATACTGATAGATTTGATTTATACAAAGAGTATCTAAATGACAAATCAGAAAGTAATATGAAAAAAGAAATTTATAAAAATATAAATACATATTTAGAAGAAGTATTTAATTTAGCAGAGGCTAATGACAACATTTACATTATAAGTACTTTCCCAAGTAAACTGGATTATCAAAACAAAAAAAGACTTTCTCCAGTTATAAAATTTGATGGAGGGGGTAAGGGATTATTACAATCAGCTTCAACTAGAAGAGATGGAATAATAAGTAATGTAGATATTGGAGTAGATATACTTAATAACTATAAATTAGAAAATGACCAAACTGTTGGTAAGAGATTTACTTATTTGAATAAAGAAGATAATATAGATTTTTTAGAAAATGAATATGAAAAAATAGTCACTATAGCTAACGTAAGAACCAATATTATAAACTCTTTCGTAATTATTGTGCTAGCTTCTTGGGTGATAACTATGGTTTTATTAATATTCAAGGAAAAAATACCTAAAAATAACAAAGAAAAAGTATTTGTAATTCTAAAGGAATTAGTAAAACTAGGAATGGTAATGCCATTGGCATTTTTAATAGCTCCTATATTTAAATTTACAACTGCAAGTGGAGTTATTTTTGGAATAATTCTTTCAACTATAATAGTGTATCTGTCAGGAACTTTATTATTTAAGAAAAATGATACAAAGCAAATGTCATTTTATACTGCTATAACTTTAGCAATAATAGTTATAGATTGTTTAATAGGAACGCCACTTATGAAAAATGGTGTAATGAGTTATGATGCAATAGTAGGTGCTAGATACTATGGTATGGGTAATGAGTATCAAGGTATAGTTATAGGTTGTGCTTTATTTACTTTTACAAGCTTATTAACTTACAATAAGTTGCCTAAATGGATGATAGTAGTATTATCTTTAATAGCACTTATAGCAACCGCATCTCCTACTATGGGAGCAAATGTTGGAGCAGCAATATCAGAATTTGTAGCTTTTTTAACACTAATTTTCTTGATATACGATATAAAAATCGACTTGAAAAAAGTAGTTATAATAGGAATTGGAGTAGTAGCAGTTATAGCAGCTTTTGTAGCTATAGATATTGTGTCAGGAAGTGAGTCTCACTTGTCGTTATTTATACGACAGATATTAGAAAATGGACCAGTGACAATAATTGAAACTTTCTCAAGAAAGATATCTATGAACCTTAAACTAGCAAGAACTAGTATATGGGCAAACATATTAATATTAGGAACTGCAATTATAGGTGCATTAGCACTAATACCAAATATAAAATTAAATAAATTAGCAACGAACCATTCCATACTATATAAAGGATTCATAGCAAATCTTATTGGATGTGGAGTTACACTGTTAGTAAATGATTCGGGGATAGTTTCAGCTGCAACGGCAGCGATATATATATTAATACCATTGATTATAATAGCTGTAAATGATAATATCTTCAATAAAAATAATTAATTAAGACAAAACCCTATGTCTACTTTGACATAGGGTTTTGTTACAAGTTATAATGGTAGAATTACCTTAATAAGGAGGATGTATTTTAAATTGAAAAGTAGATTATTGTCTATACATTTTGAGACTTTAACATCAAGTAGAGATAGTTTATCTTGTATAGGAATTGCATTATATGAAGATGACAATATCAAAGTAAAAAAAGAAATAAGAATGGATTTATATGAAAATAATAGAGATTCATTTTTAAATATATTAAAAGAAATAAATATCCTAATGGATGAAAATACTTTAGTAATATCACCAAATTCCGCTTTTGATATTAGTGTAATTAGATATTTTTGTGATAAGTTTGAGGTAGAATATCCAACTTTAGAATATTTATGTACCTGGAAGTTAAGTCAAATTTTATATGGAGAAGAAGAAGAAGAAATTGAATCTAAAACTCCAATGGAAAAAGCCGTAGAATGTATAAATGAATATAAAAAAATACTATTAAATTCATCTTATAAAAATATAGATGAATTATTGAACAATCATCATATAGAAAAAGGTAAATTATTAAAAAATAGTTATAGTCCTTTTGGAATGAACAAAAAACAAAACAAACTATATAGAAAAAATATAGTATTTACAGGAGGACTTTCTGCTATGAGAAGAGCAGAAGCTTTTAAAAGAGTAGCTAGTATAGGGGCAATACCTAGTAATTCAGTATCTAAAAATACTAATATTTTGGTAATAGGAGATCAAGGGCTAAGAAAGTTTAATACTAGAGGTAAAAGTAGTAAGATGCTATCTGCAGAGAAATTGATTTCTCAAGGATTTAATCTACAAATTATTAGTGAAAATGAGTTTTTAGATATTTTAAATAGCAAAAAATAAATCTATTTAAAATTCATATGCTATGGTTTTAAAGAAAAAAAGGGGGCAAAACTTTATGGCATTTATAGAATTAAACAAAGTTAATTTTTCTTATATATATAATGAAAATAAAGTTTTAAATAATATTAATTTAAAAATTAAAAAAGGCGAACTGGTATTAATAATAGGTCCCTCAGGGAGTGGGAAGTCTACATTAATATCATTATTAAAAGAAGAAATAAGACCGCTCGGTAACTTAGAAGGTAATATAAAGATAGATAATAAAAGTATTGATGAGCACAGCTTTAAGGGAATTGAATATTTAAATCAAAATGCAAGTGATAAGTCAGTAAATGCTATAAATCTATTTTTAAGTAGTCCTAAAATACTTATGTTAGAGGAACCCACATGTATAATGGATTCTAATAACTATGACAAGATAATAAATGTAGTTCTAAAACTAAAAAAAGAAAGTAAGATGACAACTATAATAACCGACTACAAATATGATGATATATTTTATTTGGCTGATAAAATAGTATTTTTAAAAGATGGAGAAATACTGTTACAAGACAGCCCAGAAAGATTTATTGAAAAAGTATACAAAGAAAATATTGTTTCAATAATTCTATTTTTAAAACAAGTAGATAGCTTATACAACAATGTTAGCTTTGAAGATAGAACTACTAAAAAGAGTTTCAATAAGCCAATACGCATAGTAGACGAAGTACCTGTATTTGAAGTTAATAAATTAAATGTTGCTTACAAAAAAAATATTTTAAAGCTTAATAAAATTAACTTTAAAACATATTATAGCGAAATAATCTCAATAGTTGGAATAAATAATTCTAGCAAAAATCCATTTCTAAAATTAATAGATAGTATGTGTTGTCCATTTATTAGAAGTGTAAAAATTGATGGTAAAAAGTGTAGAAAAATAAAAAATAATTTATGGAAGAATGTTGATTATATACCTGAAGATGCAGATTATTTTTTTTCTTATAATACTGTAATAGAAGAGTTTAAACATCTAAAGAAGAAGTTAAAAGAAGAATTTGATGAAGAGTTATATGAGAATATTAAAAAAGAATATGACTTAGAAAGAATTTTAGAAAGACAGCTAATAGAAGTAAGTAGGGGAGAAAAACAATTACTAGCAACTATTATACAATTACTAAAAAAACCAAAAGTAGTTATATTAAATGAACCAACAAAAGGATTAGATCCTATTTTAAAAGAGAAATTAGGTAATATCTTATTACAAATATCAAAAAATGGGACTAGTATTATATTGCTTTGTAATGATAAGGAATTTATTTATGAATATTCTCATAAATGTTGTAGAATGATAAATAACAAAATAAGTATACCTGAAGATGTAGAGAATTTCTTTGATAATAAATCATTATTAAAATCACAAAGCTTAAAAATGGCATATTAATATAATATATTGCAATAAACATATTTTTCAAATAAAATATTGACACAATATGGAAATTGTATTAATATTATTAAAAACAATAAGAAATTAAATTCTGTGAAAAAGAGAGTAGCTAAAGTTAGATTTTATAGAGAGCTTAGGATGGTGGAAGCTAGGCAATGTAATTTATGCGAAAAGAGCTTTGGAGAATACTGCAGGAAAATAAGTATGGCAGTAGGTGTTCTCGCCTTAAGAGATTGAGTGGGTAAGTTTTCTTACCAATTAGAGTGGTAACGCGGATTGTATTCGTCTCTTGGATTTTATTCCAAGAGGCGTTTTTTAATACACAAAGTTGTGCTTTAATTGAGCATAGAAATTTACTAATAAGAGTGGTACCGCGGTAAATTCGCCTCTTAGCATATTGCTAAGAGGCTTTTTTGAGTTAATAAATAAAAAAAAATTATAAAAACAAGAGAAATTGGCAATAGAATAATTATAATATAAATTGAAAGAGGTGTATTTTATGAAATTATGGGGTGGACGTTTTAGAAAAAAAGAAAATAAACTTATGGAAGAGTTTAATAAATCTTTTGATTTTGATAAGGTATTATATGAAAAAGATATAGAAGGTAGTATAGCACATGTTTATATGCAAAAAATATGTGACCTATTAACAGAGGAAGAAGCTAATTTAATTACAAAAGGCTTAGTAGAAATTAAAGATGATATAGAAAATGGTAAATTAATTTTAGAAGGTAACTACGAAGATATACATAGTTTTGTTGAAATAAATCTTATAGAGAGAATCGGAGAAGTAGGAAAAAAACTACATACAGCTCGTAGCAGAAATGACCAAGTGGCTACTGATATGAGATTATATGCAAAAGAAAAAACTCAAGAGTTAATATCAATGATATCTAGTTTTAGAAACACCATAAAAGAAGTTGCAAATAATAATTCGGTAATAATGCCTGGGTATACACATCTTCAAAGAGCACAAGTAGTTACTTTTAAGCATCATTTAATGGCTTACTATAGTATGTTTACAAGAGATGAAAAAAGACTTGTAAATGCATTAGAAATTTTAGATGAAAACCCTCTAGGATGTGGTGCATTAGCAGGAACTACTCATTGTATAGATAGAGAGATTACTAAAGAAAAATTAGGTTTTAAAAGAAATGTAGAAAACTACATGGATGGAGTAAGTGATAGAGATTATTTATTAGAGCTTATGAGTGATTTTTCAATAATAATGATGCATTTAAGTAGACTAAGTGAAGAATTAATACTATGGAGTACTCAAGAGTTTGGATTTGTAGAAATCGATGATTTATATACTACAGGAAGTAGCATAATGCCACAAAAGAAAAATCCTGATGGAGCAGAATTAATTAGAGGGA
The DNA here is from genome assembly GCF_051659545.1 of Romboutsia sp. GTDB lineage: Bacteria > Bacillota > Clostridia > Peptostreptococcales > Peptostreptococcaceae > JBOFOR01. Next base: position 25,433 of record NZ_JBOFOR010000336.1, read on the forward strand.
AAACAGGACGAGTTTATGGAAATCTAATAGGTTTATTTACAGTTATGAAGGGATTACCTTTAGCTTACAATAAGGACATGCAGGAAGATAAAGAAGGATTTTTTGATAGTGTAAAACAAATTGAAATGTGTGTACAAATAATGGAAAAGATGATAGGGACTTTAAAGATAAATGAAGAAAGAATGAAGCAATCAGTTAAAGGTGGATTTTTAAATGCTACAGAAGTTGCAGACTATTTAGTAAAGGCGGGTATACCATTTAGAAATGCTCATAGTATAGTTGGTTCTATAGTAATTTATTGTGAAGACAATAAGAAGGCTATTGAAGATTTAACTTTAGAAGAATTAGGACAATTTGCAGATGTATTTGAAGAGGATATTTATGATTTTATAGACTACGAAAATATACTAAATAAGGGAACTAAGGTATTATTAAAATAAAGCTTTAAGCATATTGCAAATAGCTTAGAGCTTTATTCAAAAAAAGTGAGCTCTTTAAAATAAAATAGAGCTCACATTTTTGATTAATTTGAAGTTTTAGCATAATATTCATCACAAGGATTTGATAATTTATTTATTTTATTATAATAACTGAATACTAGTGGAACTGCAGCTGCAATCCAAGCAATAGGTCCTGCAAAACAAACACCTAAATAGCCAATCATACTAGGCAAAGTAAATGCAGCAATACTTCTAGCTAAAAGTTCATAAATTCCACTAAGCATAGGTACTAAAGTATAGCCCATACCTTGTAGTGCATTTCTATATATAAAGATTAAACTAAGAGGTATAAAGAATATTCCAACTGTAGAAAGATACTGCTGTGCAAATGCTATAACCTCTGGATTAGAATCTGATACAAATAGATTAGTAAAGCCACTTCCGAAGAATATTAGTATAAATCCAGCAAAAATACCTAAGATTATATTAATAATAGCGCATTTTTTTACTCCTTCTTTTATACGATCAATATTTCCAGCACCTAAGTTTTGAGCACAATAGGTAGCCATAGTAATACCAAAACTAATAGGAGGTTGCATTACAAGTTGCTCTACCTTTGAAGCAGCAGTATTAGCTGCAACCACTGTTGAACCAAATGCATTAACTGCTGTTTGAATTATTATTGTACCAATTGCTATTATAGAAAATTGAATAGCCATAGGTAGACCTATTTTTAAGTGTTGCTTAATATATTCACTATCAAGCTTAAAATGTTCTCTTTTAAGTTTTAATATAGTAAACTTTCTTGAAGTATAAATTAGGCATAATAATCCTGCAATGCCTTGTGAAATTACTGTTGCATAAGCTGCACCAGCAACGCCCATAGAAAAATTAACGATGAATACTAAGTCTAATATTATATTTAAAATAGAAGAAACTATTAAAAAATATAAAGGTGTTTTACTATCACCTAAAGCACGTAAAATACTAGATATTATATTATAGAAAAATGTTGCAAAAACACCAATAAAAATAACTGATATATATGAAGATGCATCAGTTATAATGTCCTGTGGAGTATTCATTAAATTAAGTAAGGGATCAACTAATATTAAGCTTACTGCAGTAATTATAATAGCCATAATTACAGAAAGTATAATTGCACTAGAGGTAGCTTTTTTTACACCATACTCATCATTAGCACCAAATCTCTGAGATACTAAAACAGAAAAGCCAGCACTTAAGCCTTGAACAAATCCAATTACTAGAAATGATAGAGAACCAGTTGAACCTACTGCCGCAAGTACATTGACTCCTAGGAATCTGCCTACTATTATAGTATCGACCATACTGTAGAATTGTTGAAAGATGTTTCCTATTAATAAGGGTATAGAAAAGCATAAAATTAACTTTACTGGACTACCAGTAGTCATATCTTTGGTCATAAAAACCTCCTTTTATGTTAAATTTATTGTTCATTATAGCATAGCATTGTTTAGCATTGTATACAAGTTTTAAGATAAAAGTAATCAGACTAATATAATTAAAATAAAAATACATATAAATATTAATAAAAAATAAATTTTATAATAGTTTTAATTGACTGCAAAAACGTTTTCATATATTGTTATAATATATGTAATTCAATAGAGGAGGCTAAAAAATGGTAAGCCAAGAAATAACTATAATAAATGAGACTGGTGTACACGATAGATTAGCAACTGGTCTAATAAAAAAGGCATCATCGTATAAGTGTGAAATTTTAATAAGTAAAGGGAAATCAAAAATGAACGCAAAAAGTGTATTAGGGATTTGCTGTTTGGGAATAGGCAAGGGTGACAGAATAGAAATAGAAGCCAATGGCGTAGATGAAGAAAAAGCTCTAGAAGAAATAGTCCAATATATATTGGATTTTAAAAAATAGGAAATGATTATGATCGTATATAGTTGTAGCATAATAAAAAAAATATAGATAGACTTCTAACTTAAGTTGCTTAAGTATATGAAGGCTATCTTATTTTTTTGAAAAATTAATAGTAGTGTTGATAATTGTAAATAATACAAAATAGAAACGACAAAAGGAGGATTATTTACCTATGAAAAAAGTAATAATTTATACATTTTTATTTTTAGTTTTAATTGTTATTGGAGGATTTATCAATAAAAGTGAAAATATAGCACAGGTTTACAACCTTAAAGAGCCAATTGGCAGTACAAAAGAAGTTAATCCTTGGACTGATGTAAATGATATAAAAGAAATTTACAATCAATTAGGAGCTAAATTTGAAATAGCGCCTCCTAAAGATTTTAAATTAGCTTATATGGCAAAAGGTACTCAATCTATGGTAGATGAAGGTAGAATTAAACCATGGGGAAAAGTAGTTTATACTAATGGTGAAAAAGAAATAACTGTACAGATAGTAAAGGGATTAGAATTGTTTGAACATGCTAGAATTAATTATGATGCAACTCCAATTAGCTCTATTCATTCTTTTTATGATAAAGATACAAAGAGAATAGTTTATTCTCAAGAAGAGTATACTATTTTAATTGATATTGAAGGAATGGAACAAGATTTTTCTTTTGTAGGAATGGCAAAACTTAAGTAATATAAAATAATTTATATTTTCCTAAAATAAAGAGTATATAATAATAGCAATATAATTTAAAATCTAAAAACTCACCTAATTAGATAAATAAAACATAAAGAAATAATCACAAAATTATATATTTAAAAATAATTATTTCTTTATGTTAACTTTTCATTAGCTAAAATATAATACTATAAAGAGTTATAATCCTCTATAGTTGGTTCCACTAAATGTATATTATTTCTTTTGTGTCTAAAAGTAGACATTTCCTTATAAATTTTAATTCTAGCTCTATTAATACCACCAATAGGTTTGTGGTCAACTAGACAATGAGCAGGAGAAAAAGACAAGTTTTCTGCTAATATAGCTCTTTTTTTATTGATAAACTCTTGCTTGTCTATAACAATTTCTCCAACTTTAATATAAGGAGATTTCTTATCACACCATTTAACTGAAGCATCCTCAACAGGCATATTGTGTTTTTTGATTTGAATCATAAAATCAAAAGTAGCTTCTGATTCTCTAAGATGTTGTTGCATATTATCACTAAGGTAAGAATAACTCAATTTACTTGGTAATTTACTTTTGTATTTTGAAGTTGGTATAATACAATACTTAACAATTTCTTGACCAAACATATAAGGAGTAGTACTATAATAACTAATATCTAAAGGACTTGTGTCATGTTTTCGAGATAAGGCAATATCTTTTAGTTTATTTAAGTTGCCACTAGAGATCATTTTACATAAAAATACTAAAGGATTTACTTTGAAATTATAGTAAACAGCATCATGAAATAACTTAACGGTACCTAAAGGTAGAGTTTTTGTACTAACAAGTAAAAAATCCTGAGTATTTTTTTCATCGTCGATAAGTTTTTTACCTGGGGCATCAAGCAGTTTTATTGCAAATCCTCTTATATCTTTTTTATTATCTCCTTGAACTTTAGGATTAGAATTAGAGATTCTAATAATCGCTGGATAAGTTTTAGAATCTTTAAAGATTCCGACTCTTAAAGCTTTAGGTAAATTAGAATTTACAATAAACTTTGCCTTTAATAAACCTAATGATTTAGGATGGGCATCCCTTTTTGTTTGCCCACATTTATAGTCTTTTTCTAATTTTTCTTTAAATATATTTATTATATTATCTATATATTGGTATTCACTCATTTCCTTCATTTTATAACCTCCAACAAATAATTATAATAGTATTATTATCCATTTAATGAAGAATTATTATTTAATACTTACACAGAATAATCAAAGTCTTATTAAACAAGAAAATATATAAAATAAATGTAGATTATTGCAATAAAAATTAGTTTGAATTATAATTGTTGTTTGAAAATAAATAAGATAAGTATTAGAAGGAAATTATATAGAAATACATAATTAATAGAATATATAATTAAAACAATGAAGCATAGAAGGCTTAGAAAGAAGGGAGAAAATTGAAAGAATTTTTACAAGTATTAGATAAAGATATAAAAAGATGCGATGTTGCACTAAAAGAAAATAATTACATAGAAATAGTTATAGCAGTAGAAGAATTAGTAGATAAATATAAAGTATCAATAGAAGGTATAGGTATAGATATTGATAGAGGTAGAGTTTGGAATTATTCAAAAAAAGATTTAGAAAATTTAAGAGATAGATTATTACATTATAGAAATGAGAATATTACAGAATTAATGTTTAGTAGTGTTAGACATTATTTAAATAGTAACATTAAAATATCTGAGAGTAAAAAAGATGAAGCTCAAAAAATTGTAAATGAAATTGAAGTTATTTATAATGAAGAAACTAGCAAAGAAGAAAAGTGGGAAAAATTAAAACAATATCTACTATGGATAAGTAATGAAGATATAGACCTAGCAACTAAGATTATAAGCATTATAAATATTATTATTCAAATAGAATATTAGCTATAAATAAAAAAGAGAAAGTACACGTTAAGTATACTTTCTCTTTTAATATTATTTACCTATAAACATTTGTGTCCAGTAGATAGTTCCTTTAGAATTTTTAGCTATTCCAACTCCAAGGTTAGTAAAGTTAGCATTTAATATATTTTCTCTATGACCTTGAGAATTCATCCAAGCAGTAACAACTTCTTTTGGAGAATTTTGACCATAAGCTATATTTTCTCCAGCACTTTTGTAAGATATACCAAACTTTTTCAGCATATCAAATGGAGAACCGTAAGTTGGAGAAGTATGAGAGAAATAGTTATTATCTATCATATCCTTAGACTTTAGTGTAGCTACATCTGAAACTGAAGAATCAAGTACAAGAGCGTTTAATCCAACCTTAGCTCTTTCAACATTTACTAAGTCAAGAACTTGTTTTTGGTAATCTGAGAAGTTACCAGTTGTAGAGTCTGAGTTATTGTCCTCAGGTTTCTCTGGGTCAGTATCTGGTTTAGAAGTAGAGCCAGAGTTATTGTCCTCAGGCTTTTCTGGGTCAGTATCAGGTTTAGAAGTAGAGCCAGAGTTATTGTCCTCAGGTTTCTCTGGGTTAGTATCAGGTTTAGACGTAGAATCAGAGTTATTGTCCTCGGGTTTCTCTGGATTAGTATCAGGTTTATTTGGGCAAAGTGGACTTAACGGTAGCTGACATTTAACTCCATTTATAACAATATATGAGCAACTAGTAGTAGTGAATTTTTTATACGTAGTTTTAGATAAAGCATTTACTGGTAACATACTAGAAGCTGTAATTACACTTACTAGTCCTAAAGATAATAAAGTTTTAATTTTTTTATTCATAAAAACACCTCTTCATTTAAGAATATTTAGTAAATGTTACTTTTTTGTAACCTTTACTGTAGGGGTATCCCCCTGTGAAAATATGATAACATAGATATAATAATTTTTTAGATGTGAAAAAATGTAAATAGAATATTACTATTTATAAATGTGATGAAAACATAGGTTTGAAAAAAATAAGAAATAAATGGAATGTATAAATAATTAAATTATAAAGTAAAAAAGCCTTAAATTTATTAAAAACTAAATTTAAGGCTTTTTGCAAAATTAATATAAATTACTTTTTCTGTGTTTAAGTAAAGGAAGTTCGTTCCTAATTTTATCTACATAAGAGAAATCAATAGTAGAAACCATAAAACCTTCATTTTCATCCATTCTATCAATTATTATGCCAAAAGGAGAAACAATAATAGAATTCCCATAAGAAACGTAAGTGGAGTTAGTACTTCGACTAGGAGCGCAGCCGATAGTGTAAACTTGGTTATCTATTGCTCTAGATCTAAATAAAACTTCCCAATGGGCAGGTCCAGTAGTCATATTAAAGGCAGCAGGAGTAATTATTACTTTTGCACCCTTGTCCACCATTAGACGAGATAGTTCAGGGAATCTAAAATCATAACAAATATTAACCCCTATTTTACCAAATTCAGTATTAAATACAGTTACATCAGCACCAGGAGAAAGTGTATCAGATTCCCTAAAGCACTGTCCACCTTCGATTTGTATGTCAAAAAGATGGATTTTTCTATGTTTTCCAATTTCATTTCCTTGTCTATCGAAAATATATGAGGTGTTGTATATATTATTATCTTTATCTTTTTCAGGAATAGAACCGGCAACCAAGTAAATACCAAATTCTTTAGCTATATTAGAAAGAAATTCATAAGATACACCATCTTCATTTTCTGCATATTTAGGAAAACTACTGTTTTCATAAGGGCATAAAAACATTTCAGGAAGCACTGCTAAATCTATTTTATATTTGCAAGCTTTTTTTATAAACTTATAAGCAGTTTGAAGATTTTCTTCTTTATTATCTCTTACATTCATTTGAATAATTGCAACCTCTAAGGTTTTCATACATTTTATCACTCCAATATTTAATGTGGTAATTATAAAATTCTTTAAATATAAAATAAATCCTTTGAAGTTCAAAAAATATATTAAATTATATGAAAAAAAATAAAATTATATATATTCTAATAGAGTTTCTACATTCTTACACATAGTCTATCTATTGTATTTGTAGGAACTTTATTTATTTCGTCGATAAATTTATTTATTGATGTTTTTACTACAGCGATACTA
>NZ_JBOFOR010000337.1:0-1677 GCF_051659545.1 Romboutsia sp.
TAGAAAGTTTATAACTTACAGTTATAATGAAAGTGTTACAACAAAATCATATAGGAGGATTTATTATGAGAAAAAAATTATCAGTTTTATTATCTATAGTTCTAATAACAACAATAGGACTAATTGGATGTAGTAAAAAAGAAACTGTTGTGAAAGATAGGGAAGGTAATGAAGTTGAACTTCCTCAAAAAATGGATAGAATAATATGTACAGCACCATCAAATACAGAAGTATTAGTAGAATTAGGATTAGCTGATAAATTAGTAGCTGTAGACACTTATTCTAGTGATGTAAAAGGAATACCATCAGATGTAGAAAAGATAGATTTTAGTGCTCCAGATGCAGAAGCAATCATAGCATTAGAGCCAGATGTAATAATAGCTTCAGGACATAATAAAACTGGAAATAGCAAAGATCCATTTGAAGTAATAAAAGAAGCAGGAGTAAGTGTGTTTTACATACCAAGTAGTAATAGTATTCAAGGAATATATGATGATATTATGTTTATGGCAGATATAACTAACACAAAACCTAAAGGTGAAGAAATAGTTAATAATATGAAATCAGAAGTAGAAAAAATAGCTGAAATAGGAAAAACTATAACTGATAAGAAAAAAGTATACTTTGAAATAGGTCCTGCGCCTAGTCTTTATAGCTTTGGAAATTCAACATTCTTAAATGAAATGATAGAATTAGTAGGTGGAGAAAATATATTTAAAGACCAAGAAGGATGGCTAAATCCAAGCGAAGAAGCAGTATTAGATGCTAATCCAGATATAATATTTACAAATGTTAACTATGTAGATAAGCCAGTAGAATCAATAAAATCTCGTCCAGGATGGGAAAATATTAATGCAGTTAAAAACAATCAAGTTTATTCAATAAGTACAAATCCATCATCAAGACCATCACAGCATATAGTAACAGCATTAAAAGAAATAGCAGTTGCTGTTCATCCAGAGAAATATGGAGAAAAATAAAAAACTAGCTTTATTATTTGTACCAGTTGTATTTTTCATACTTTATATTGGGACTTCTATAGGAAGTTCCAATATTGATATATTAGATACAATATCAATTTTATTGAATAAACTTTTTAATATACCTTTAAGAGAAAATATTGCACCTAAAGATGTTGCAATAATATGGTCAATAAGAGTACCTAGAGTTCTATTAGCATTTTTTGTTGGTGGATCTCTAGCAGTAAGTGGGGCAGTAGTTCAATCTGTACTTAAAAATGAACTAGCGTCTCCTTATACTTTAGGGGTTTCCTCAGGGGCCTCGCTGGGTGCAGGACTGGTAATAATATTAGGATTAAACGTATCCTTTTTAGGAAACTTTACTCTTCCAATAGTAGGATTTCTATTTGGACTTTTAACGGTGTATTCTGTAATAATATTTTCATCTAAAATAGATAAAACAATGTCGAACAATACTATTATATTAGCAGGTATGGTATTTTCATTATTTGTAAATGCACTACTTACAACTCTAACAGCGGTATTTAGTGAAGACTTAAAAAGTATAACACTTTGGCAAATGGGTAGTTTTTCAATGAGAGGATTTTCTTATGTTCAAGCTATAATACCTTTTGTGGTAATTGGTATGATAGGAGTTTCAAAATATATTCGTGAAATGGATATACTAACTTTTGGAGAAGAACAAGCTAAAGCAGTA
>NZ_JBOFOR010000338.1:0-3849 GCF_051659545.1 Romboutsia sp.
TTTTTAATACTAGAGATCCTAAAAAATATTCGCTATCAACTTTATTTTCAAATGCAAAGTATAAATCTTCTAGTAACTCTTCTATATTTTCTCGTTGCCATATATATGGTCTTTGATATTCTGGGACTACAAACCAAAATTCTTGAGAAAATATTTTCTGCAAGACTTCTTTATCTGCTTCAATATTTCCTTTGCTCAAACTTATCACCCTTTCAACAGTATATAAATTCATCTATATTTTTTATTTATAATATTTATGATTTTATATATAGAATCATGTTATTTTATATGTTGTATCATGAAATTGTATATCATTACTTATTTCTATTTTGTTTGACTCTAGTTTACTACTTAGGTTTACTGATTTTATGTTATCTATAGATATTTGAGCTTTATTTTTACACTTCAAATTCTTATACTAATAATAAAAACCTTCTGAATCACAGAAGGTTTTATTATTACTTTACTTTATTAGCCTTCATCTCCGGGTTACCAAAGATTAAAGCATTATAATCACTATCTGATTTTATTTTCCAAACTTTATCTACCTTAGTCAAATTAAGCTTACCTTTTCTAGTTTCTACCTTACCACTCTTAACTTTTTCTAGAAAACTTCTACTCATTTGAGCATCTGACATTTCCACACCGCTAAATGCCTTTTCTAAAGACTCTTGAACTATTTGTAAAAACATATTAGACATATTAAACCCAGTAAACTCAACTTCAACTATTGCCTTATCTTCTTCTATATTTTCTGATAATACTTTTACATCCATTTTAGACATATATATATTCATAGCTTCATCCATTATAGGATCTTCACTCTTTTCTTCTGTTTCTGTATCATCTTTACTATCGATTAAATACTCTGATACGTTTGCTGATTGACCTTTTTTAACTTCTGTAAAATATTCTTCTACAACTGTACTAGGGGGTTTACTACTACATCCTGTTACAACTACCATTGATAGTAATGTTAATAATATTAATTTAAATTTATTCTTCATACTTTCCATCCTTTAGTTTATTTTTATTTAGTTTCAAACCAATCAGTACTTATTACAACACTTTCTACTCCTTCTTCAAATGGAGTTAACTTAATTTTTTGTTTACTACCTGGAGCAAAGTTTTCTAAGTATATAATATCATCACCAATAACTACATCATCTGCATCTTTATATTGAACTTTAAATGATAGGCTTGTAAATTCTAATTCTGAAGTATTTTCTACTACACTTGTATATTCATTATAACCAAATTCATCTGTACTTTTTTCTAGAGCAATTTCTGTAGCTAATTTATCAGCAAATGATTTAGCTTCATTCTCTTTATTTATTACTGTTGCCTTTTCTTTGAAATCTTTGTATGTTTGTTGGTGCGCATCCTTAATTTCTACACTATATTCTTCTACCATTGCTATTAACGCTGGTTTTCTTAATTTATCTGACTCTTCAATGTATTTATATTGTAAATCATAGTCATTAGTTTTTTGTGCTTCTATTTGCTTTTTAGCACCTTCTATATAATCTTTAGCTATTTTTTTTAAATCTTTATCTTTTATTCCTTCAAAATTCTTTTCTAATGTAGCTATTTCATTCTCTAACACTTTGATAGTGTCTTCAGTATACTTTTCTTCTGTATATTTAGAATCTTTAGCATACTTTGTTTCTAATTTAACTTGCTCATCCCATCTTTTATTTATTGCCTTTTCAAAGTCTTTTACAAAGGCTTCATCTGTTGCTTGTTGTTGATTTTGAGTTGATGCATCATTATTTTGACTGCTGCATCCAACTACTCCAACTGACATCATAGATACTAATATTAATCCTAAAACTTTACTTTTTATTTTCATAATTAAATATGTCTCCTTCTTATTATATCTGATAACACTTTAGTATTTTTTTAGTTGAAATGTTTACTGCTATCTACAATTTATAAAGTTTATCTTCTTTCAATGATTTAGATAATCATATGTCTTAAGCAACTACTTTTTCTTTCTCTTTATTTTTTTTAGACTTCTTACTTTTTCTATAAAAATTAGCCTTTTCCATATTTATTTTTAACTCTTTCTCAGATTTACTCATTCTTTTTATAAAGAAATCTTCAACCTTATAACATATCTTTCTATATAAACTCATACTCTCACTCCTTAATTATTTGATACTTTTCTTCGCTTCTGAGTAACGTTTTATTATCCATCCAACTCCTACAATACTTGTCATACTTGTAGCACCTATTGCTGCATCTTTATCTGCTTGTTCTTCACCTTTTTTGTAGTTTTCTAAATAAGTTTTTTCACATAATTTTAAATCATTGGGTACTTTACTCTCTTTTTTAGAGTATCCATCTCTATATCCTAACTCTTTAGCTGTCTCTATATCTTTTATTCCTTTATTAAATCCTTCTTCATACCAACCTACATATTTAGTACTTTTGTAATTTGGTGATATATATTTATCATTTTTTAATGCTTGAGCATATCCTTTTTCCATATATGTATTAGCTAATATATCTTGACCTTTTTTATAGGATTGTTTGTATGATGTTACAAATGATTCATCTAAGTCACTAATATCTATCATTTCTTTATCATCTTGACCATGAGCTAAACCTAGTTTTGTGTATTCGGTAATTTTTTTAGACTTATATTCTGTAAAGCCTCTATCATATGCATTTTTATAGGCATTATTTAATTCTTCATTTTCATATTGATTTATATTTATATCTAAACCTTCAAGTCCTAAGTTATATCCTTGTTCTTCTATTTTTACTTTTTCACTCTCTAGTTTTGCTTTTCCTGCATCATATCCTTCATCATATTTTAATTGATATATATCGCTATAATTACCTGAGTAATACGAATCACTACTTTTTCCATTATATCCATAACTGTACCCTGCATTAAAACCTTTTGAGCTTGCTTGCTCTTTTTCTTGTTCTTTTTGTCTTTCTATATTCTCTTGATTAATTTGAGATGATGAACTGCTTGATGAGCTACTTGATGAACTACTTGATGAACTACTTGAACTGCCACCCCCATATGGACATCCATTTGTATGTAAATGTGGGCCATATCCATGATGATAATGATAACTTCCAAGTCCTGATTTATTTTTATTATCTTTATGCCCTCCATTAGAATCCGTTCTTCCTGAATGTGCATCTACGAATGATGCACTTGTTATTAAACATAATGATAATATACTTACTATCTTTGCTAATTTATTTCTCGTACTACTCACTATTTATTCCTCCGTGTATTTATTAATTTGTGTCAACTTTATTTTGTCACCATATGTATTATATACTATGTTTTATGTCGTTTTTTGTAGAATTTTCTGGTTTTTTAATTTTTTTATATGTTTTTGTTTGATTTTATACAAAATACAAGAGTGCCTCATTTGATATATTCTTCATATATATCTTCTAACTAAAATGTTACATTATTTAAACTAAGTTAATCTTATTAATTGAATATTATTTTCAATAGTAATAGGATATAATGATGTAGAATTATTCTTAGAATATATATATTTTAACTAAATAACGCTAAAAATAAAATCCCTTCCTAATGGTTTTTTATTGGGAAGAGATTTTATTTATTCTTAACTTATAAAGTCTATTATTTGATTATATTTAAAATATCTTGTCCGTATTTTTCAATCTTTACAGGTCCAAACCCTCTTACATTTTGAAGTTCATCAGTGTTTTTCGGCATCGTGCTTATTATTTCTTCCATAGTTTCATTGTTAAACACCATAAACGCTTTCATATTTTCTTCTTTGCTCTTATTTAACCTATACTCTTTTAAATTATTTCTAATTTCATCTGGGTTACTAACTTCTATGT
>NZ_JBOFOR010000339.1:0-11685 GCF_051659545.1 Romboutsia sp.
CTGTGGATTTAGAACTCATAGAGATTTGGTTGGAGCAAGAAATATAGTTAATGCAACTGTGGTAGATGGTCATAGTCTATCAGCCTAAATACCTAGATGGTCTGATTTAGGAAGGGCTAATGACATAGCCCCTATGGTGAGGTCATACTTCGATACTAGAAATAGACTTCGATTTAATCACTTTAATCTCAATGAATCCCCTAGCTTTAGCTATGGGCGAGAATGTCAACGTATATCAAGGCTCTTTTTAAAATTTGTTTGATTGCTCATAAATACCCCTCTCATTGTAGTAAGATTATTAAGTTTATGAAAATTCTGTAAAATTTATGCTAATAAAAAGTAGAACTCTATTTTATTAAGGATAGGTTTACTCAAAATATAAAACTTAAAATAATATTGCTAATATAAATAAAAAATACTATATAAAAAATTAATATGCTCATATTTCATACTTTAACAGAATAAAATTTATCAAAAGCTTAACTAATTTAAACTGTTTAAAGTGATGCGTTAGATGTATGTAATATAAACTAATAAATAATAAAGAATCGCCAATTTTAATAAGAAGGGTGAATAAAATGTTTGAAAAATTAAGAAAAGCAGATATAAAAGTCTATGAAAGTATGAAAAAAGAATTAAGAAGACAACAAAGAAACATAGAGTTAATAGCATCTGAAAATATAGTTTCACTACCTGTAATGGAAGCTATGGGGAGTCATTTAACTAATAAATATGCAGAAGGTTACTCAGGGCATAGATATTATGGTGGATGTGAATATATAGACGAGATAGAAACACTAGCAGTTGAAAGATTAAAAAAATTATTTGGATGTGAACATGCCAATGTGCAACCACATTCTGGTGCAAATGCTAACATTGGAGTGTACTTTGCTATTCTTAAACCAGGAGATAAAGTTATGGGGATGAACTTATCTCAAGGTGGACATCTAACTCATGGTTCACCAGCAAATATTTCAGGCCAATATTTTGAATTTACGGAGTATGGAATTATAAAAGAAAATGGGCTTATAGATTATGAGAATGTTAGAAAAATTGCACATGAAGTAAAGCCTAAATTAATAGTAGCTGGTGCGAGTGCTTATCCTAGAGAAATAAATTTTAAAATATTTAGACATATAGCAGATGAAGTAGGAGCACTATTAATGGTGGATATGGCTCATATAGCGGGATTAGTAGCAGCAGGATTACATAATAACCCATGTGAAGTTGCAGATTTTGTTACTAGTACAACTCACAAGACCCTGAGAGGACCACGAGGAGGTATAATTCTTTGTAAAAAGGAATATGCTTCTAAAATAGACAAGGCTATATTCCCAGGAACACAGGGTGGACCTTTAGAGCATATTATTGCAGCTAAGGCAGTATGCTTTAAAGAAGCTTTAAGCCAAGAGTTTAAAGAGTATCAAAAGCAAACTATTAAAAATTGTAAGATATTAGCTAGTGAACTAATCAACAGAAACTTTAACTTGCTAACTGAGGGAAGTGACAATCATTTAATTTTATTAGATTTAACTAATAAAAATATTACAGGAAAGCAAGCTGAAATAAGACTAGATGAAGCTTACATTACAGCAAATAAAAATGCTATACCATTTGACCCTAATGGTGCACTTATTACAAGTGGTATAAGGATAGGTACTCCAGCTATTACTACTAGAGGAATGGTTGAAGAGGATATGGTTATAATTGCAAAAGCCATAGATTTGTGTTTAACATATAATGAGATAGACAACGCTAGAAAATTAGTCGTTGAACTGACAGAAAAATATAAAATTTATGATGAGTATAAATTAATGGAATAATATTAGATGCATTTAAAGCTAGTCATTTTGACTAGCTTTTGTAATTTATATATATATTGTTAAGTTAGTAATATTATAGAGTATTATATAAATCAAATTTTACATCTACTATAAATATCTTTATTTCTATAAACATATTGTTCTCCTTTTTGTTGATCAACAAACTATCGATATTGATTATCAAACTGAATTACAATGCAATTAATAATTAAAGTTAATTACTTGATGATATTTAATTAGCAAAAATAAACTATGTTTATTTCGAGTAAATATTTAAGTGGATACCTCAAAAGTATAAATTACAAATGAATACATGTATCTTTGTGTACGATTATTAGATATTTTAACTTGAAGTAGGAGCATGTAATATGTTCTTATTTTTTTGCCACAATTATGCCACAAAATTGCCTTTACTTTACGGTGATTTTATTAAATCTAAAAAGCTATAATTAGAATATAAGTTATCAAATAGTAGAGTGAATAAGGAGGAAACTTAAGTTGAAAAAAATAAATTTAAAAAACAAAAGGTTGGTAATACAAATAACCATATTAGCACTAGTAATTATATCAGCATTAGCTCATGAATTAGAATCAATATTCCATTACATATGTCCTACGTGTGGGGTTACAAGTATTTATCAATTTTTGGTATCTCCTACAATATGGGCAACAAAAGTTAAGAGTACCTTAGGAATAGTAATTGGATTAGTAGTAATTTTTACTATAATATTTGGACCAGTTCTATGTGGATTTATATGTCCTTTTGGAACAATTCAAGATATAGCAGCAAGATTAGGTAAGAAGATGTTTAGAGCGAAGTACAATAATTTTGTATCTAAAAAATTAAATTCCAAGCTTAAATATTTAAGATATATAACATTAGTTGGAACTGTACTATTAACATCAATGTCAAGTGTTATGTTAATAGAATCACTTAATCCATACCATGTATTTTTAGGGATATTTAATTCTAAAACAATTAGTATAATAGGGGTATTTATTCTTAGTTTAGTAATATTAACATCATTATTTGTGCAAAGACCTTGGTGTAGGTACTTATGTCCATATGGAGCGTTACTAGGACTATCTAACAAATTTAAGATATTTAGAGTAGTTAAAAATGAAAATTCATGTATAGGTTGTAAAAAATGTGATAGAGAATGTCCAATGGGAATCGAGGTGCATACTAAAAATATTACAAGAGATTTAAGCTGTATATCTTGCTTAGATTGTGTAAAGAATGATGTATGCCCTAAGTTAGAAACTTTATTATATACTTCAAGAGATATAGAAGAAATAGAGGATTTAACAGAAGAATCTTATTATTTAGCAGAAGAGATAAACAGGTTGGAGGAAGATTATAATGAAAAATAGTAGAAATAAAATAATAGCAGGTGTGGTGTGCGGAACAATAATAGGGTCTATAGGAACTAGTGTAATAAGCAAATATCAAGTAAATTCACAAGGTAATGCTACAATTAGTAATATGCCACAATCGGGAGAAATATCCCAAAATGGAGAACGACAAGAATTACCTGAGGATGTGACTCAAGAGCAACCCGAAGAAATAATGAAAAATGAATCACAAAATGGTGGGCGAGGTAGAAAAGGTGGACATCATCAAGGAACGGGGAGCTTAGAAACAGATGAAAGTATAGATATCTCAACTGGAGGATATAGTGATGGAACATATGAGGGAGTAGCTGATGCATATGGATCTAATCTAAAAGTACAAGTTAAGGTATCAAGCGGAAAGATATCTAATATTGAAATAGTAAGTCACAATGAGACTCCAGGGTTTTATGAAACTGCATTTGAGCAAGTGCCAGCACAAATAATAGAAAAACAAAGCACAGAGGTAGATACAGTATCAGGTGCAACTTATACTAGTGTCGGTATAATTAATGCAGTAAATAATGCACTTAAAGAAAATACATCTCAATAATAACATTTATATAAAATAATTGAGCTCTTATTCTATTTAGGATAAGAGCTTAGCCTATATTGTAATTTATCTAGATAATTTATAGTAGTTGACTTATAATAATAGTAATAAAAATATAGAAGGAATAATGTTTGGAGGTACTAAGTGTCAAAACTTATATATATTGCCGATGATGAAAATAACATAAGAAATTTAGTGAAAACATTTTTGCAAAATGATGGACATATAGTAGTAGACTTTGAAAATGGAGATTTGCTACTAGAGGAATTTAATAAAAAAGAATGTGATCTTGTTATTTTAGATATAATGATGCCGGGCTCAGATGGATTTAAAATCTGCACCCAATTAAGACAAAAGAGTATAGTTCCAATTATAATGTTAACAGCTAGAGATAGTGATATGGACTATATAACAGGATTATCACTTGGAAGTGATGATTATTTCACCAAACCTTTTAGTCCAATGGCACTTGTAATGAGAGTAAAAGCTATATTTAGAAGAATAGATTTTGAGAAAAAGCAACGAGATGAAAAAGATGAAAATAAAGAACTTGAATTTGGAAACATTGCGATAAACATAAAGAATAAAACAGTTAACTGTGGAGAGACACCTATTGATTTAACACCTAATGAATATAACCTACTAAGCTATTTGTTTGAAAATAAGGATAGGGCAGTATCAAGAGAGGAACTATTAGATAAAATATGGGGATATAATAGTGAGATAGAAACAAGAGCAGCTGATGATACAGTTAAGAGACTTCGTAAAAAAATAGGGAATACAAACGTGTTGATAGAAACTGTATGGGGATTTGGATTTAGATTAAAGGAGAATTTGTAATATGCTAAGCAACCCTAAAAAGAAAATTAGTATTAGAACACGTATTTTAGTAAGTATTCTAGGTCTAATAGGAACTATATTTTTGGGTATAGCAATTACTTTCAATTTAATAGTAGATAGATATATAGCAATTAGTTCAAATGAACAATTAGAAAAAGCAAAGATAGCTGCTAAAAATACAGACAATCATAAGGAACTAATAAAACCACGAATCAAAGGTGAGGCAGTGGAGCCAAATATATTTTTTGATTTTATGAAAGTTATTGAAGAAAAAATTAGAATGGCTCAAATGAAATCAGATGCACAAGCGATAGTTATTAGTGAAGATTATGAACTATTATTTCCTACTAGAAAAGAAAATTTCTTCAAAAATATCGATGAATATGAAGCAATACTAAAAGAATTTAAAAACAGTAATATGGATTTGAATACTTCTGAAAATATTAAAATTGCAACATACAATAGCAATTATTATATATCATTTGTAAAAATAAGCAACTTAACAAATAGTCTAATAAATAACCAAACTTACTATTTAGTACTAATTATTGATATATCCAGTACCTTATCTTTAGCACAAAATCTTAATATGGTATTGATAGTTGTTATGTTCATAGCAGGGTTATTAGCATTATTTATTACTATATTCCTATCATCAAATATAGCTAAACCTATCAAACAATTATGTGAATTTGCCAATAGAATAGGTGAAGGTGATTTTAGCAAATATGATTTAGATTTTAGAGATAAAGAGCTGGATGAACTCTCTACTATAATGAATAAAAGTGTAGAAAAACTTGACAAATACGATAAAGAACAAAAGATATTCTTCCAAAATGCATCTCATGAATTAAGAACACCTCTAATGTCTATTAAAGGATATGCAGAAGCAATCAAATATAATGTAATAGATAAATACAGTGCTAGTGATGTTATTTTAGAAGAAAGTGACAGATTGGGAGATATGGTTGAAGAGCTACTGTATATTTCTAAGGTAGATAATATTACTAAAGATTATGAATTAGTTGAGTGTGATTTAAGAGAGATATTATCAAATTGCACTATTAAGCAAAAAACTAGGGCTATAAAGAATAGTATAGAATTCAAGTATGATTTTGATGATAATCCAGTACTATTCATTTGTGATGAGAAGAGTATATATAGAGCATTTTTAAATATTATAGAAAATGGACTTAGATATGCTAATAGTGAGATAATTATTGGATGCAGGGAATTAGATGACAAGATATGTGTATATATAGAAGATGATGGAGATGGAATTAAAGCAAGCGATCTGACTTATATATTTGATAGATTTTATAAAGGAGATAAAGGAAGGCATGGTATAGGATTGTCTATTGTAAAATCTATAATTGAAAAACACAATGGTAGAATATATGCAGAAAATAGTGAGTTAGGAACTAAATTTACAATATTGTTTGATATTAGAGAAACTAATATCAAATAATATTTATACAACTACTCATCTATACTTGCCACAAATGTGCCACTGGTTTACGGAGATTTAGATAGAATATAACCTGTATACTTTAAATATAAATTAAAGATAAACAGGAGGCAGTCATGCATAAAAGGAAAATTGAACTAATAACATTGGGGCTGATATGTATATTAGGAATAACAGAATGTACTATAAATGCAAAAGATAAGGATGAGAGTAGTAGTACAACTAAAGAAGTGGAGGTAATTAAAGGAAACATTAGAGAAGAGATATCATTATCGGGATATGTAAAAGCAAATATAGATAAAATAAAGTCGGAAATCCATCCAATAAATACTATTAGATGGATTTTTAATATATTAAAAATTTTAAGGAAATACCTTAAGTTCCGCAGAAAGTTTTATAACAAGAATTATTATACTTTGAAAGTGTTGAGTATATTTCTTGTTCTGTAGAATATTCATAAGGATTCTTAAGTACATATAGTAGCTTTTCCATAATAGTAAAATCGCCTTTTTCACTAGCTTCTAAAGCTTCTTCAACTCTGTGATTTCGTGGAATAACTGCTGGGTTAGACTTTTTCATTAAAGTAAAAACTTCTTTCTTAGAATTTTCTTGCCTTTTTAATCTATCCTGCCAAATTTTATACCAGTTATTAAATTCATTGCTATTAAACATTTTACTACTATCTATTTTATTTAAGGTTAAGGCTACAAAAGTGTTAGTGTAGTCTTCGTTATACTTTTGAATTATATTAAGTAAATCTTCAATAATAGACTTATCATTATCTTCATGGTGGAAGATTCCAAGTTTAGATTTCATCATATCTATCCAATTTTTATTATACAAACTAGTAAAACTATAAATAGCTTCTTGTGCTTTTTCTAGGGCTAAATCTGTATTTTCATCTATTAATGGTAGTAAAGTTTCAGCAAATCTACATAAATTCCAATGAGCCATAGTAGGTTGGTTTTTATAAGAATAACGCCCACTGTGGTCTATTGAGCTAAAAACAGTATCTGCATTGTAATTATCCATAAAAGCACATGGCCCATAGTCAATAGTTTCACCACTGATGGTCATATTATCTGTATTCATTACACCATGTATAAATCCAATACTTTGCCATTTGGCTACTAGATTAGCATGAAGTTTGATAACTTCTTTAAGCAGATTAATATATTTATTTTCATTATCTATAATATTTTTAAAATGTCTATTTATTGTGTAATCAGCAAGTTCTTTAAGAGCTACATCGCTACATAATCTTCTTGCATATTCAAAAGTTCCAAATCTAATATGACTAGAGGCTATACGAGTAAGTATAGCTCCTTGTTTTACGTCTTCACGATATACTTTTTCTCCTGTCTTTACTACTGCTAAGCTTCTAGTTGTAGGTACTCCTAAAGCGTACATAGCTTCACTTATTATATATTCTCTAAGCATTGGTGAAAGAGCAGCTCTTCCATCGCCTCGTCTTGAGTATGGTGTTTGACCTGAGCCTTTAAGTTGTATGTCATACCTATTTCTATTAGGAGTAATTATTTCTCCTATAAGTAAAGCCCTTCCGTCACCTAGCATTGTAAAATGACCAAATTGATGTCCTGCATAAGCCTGTGCAATGTAGGCTCCATTTTTTGTTTTTTTGTTACCAGAAAGAATTTCTACTCCTTCTTGAGTTTTTAATATATTCGCATCTATTCCTAAAGAATCTGCTAGAGACTCATTTAGGATTACTAAGTTAGGTGATTTGACAGGAGATAATTCAATTTTATTATAAAATTCATCTGGTAGACTTGTGTATGTGTTGTCTAAATTTAGTTTCATATATTCTCCTTATAGTTTATATTTTTATTCTATTAGTTAGTATACCCCTATTAACAAAGGTTAAATTAATAAATTTAAAGAAAACAACCATCTATTATGTCTACATAACAAATGGAGAAAAATACAATGAAGGCTTACAATGGTTAACAGATAGGCCAATAGCTCATAGGGGATTGTTTAATGAAAAAGCTCCAGAAAACTCCATTGATGCCTTCAAAAATGCAATAGAAAAGGGAAGTTTTGAGGAATTAGTATATACAAACAAGCTCTAAGAGTAACTACAAGCTCTTAGAGCTTGTTTTTAGTTATATTAAATTTGCGATAAGGATATTGACTTTTACACTAAGAGCATATAAAATAATAATATAGTCGGTCGGTTGACCGACTGATTAAAAAGATAAGGAAAGGTGAATAAAGAGATGAGTAAAATTAAGCTAATAACAGACGGTTCATGTGATTTATCTAAAGATATAATAGAGAAATATAATATAGAAGTAATAGGACTAAATGTATTATTTGGAGATGAAAGCTTTATTGGTGGAGAAGAAATAGATAATCAAACTTTTTATAAAAGAATGAGTGAGTCTCAACAACTTCCCAAAACCTCATGTCCATCACCTGAAAAATTTATAGAAAGTTACAACTGTGAAGTTGATAATATATTAGTATTAACAATAAGCTCTAAACTATCAGGTACATACAGCAGTGCAATCCTAGCAAAAAAAATGTTTACAAATGAAAATTATAATAAAAATATAGAGATTATAGATACATTAAATGGATGTGCAGGTCAAGGAGCCTTAGTAGTAAAAGCAGCACAAATGATAGAAGAAGGTAAATCTTTTGAAGAAATAATTGAAACTATAGAAAAAATAAAATACAAAATTGTTCATTTTGGAACATTAGAAACTCTAGAAAATGCTATAAAAGGAGGAAGAATAAGTGCTTTAAAAGCTAGTATAGTAAATGCTTTTAATTTTAAAGTTATAGTTCAAATTACTGACGGATTAGTAAAGCCTGTAGATAAGGCTAGAGGTGAAGTTAATAGTTTGAAAAAAGTAGTAGAAAGTGTCTTACAATTAAGTGGAGACACTAGTGAAAAAATACTTTCAATAGCTCACGCAAATTGTCCTCACAAAGCTGATAAGGTTAGAGAATTATTAGAAAAAGAACATCAATTTAAAAAAATAATAATAAGTGAAGTAGGTCCTGTAATGGGAACTTATACATCCAAAGGTGCAATACTTGTGAGTGCATTATAAAATAGGCTAAAAGTTACGTATATTAACTGATGAAATTAAGGAGGTGTAATTATGACAACTTATGCTAGGGAGCCTATAAATGGTTTTACACATTTAGGAGGTGCAATTGTTTTTTTTGCTGGACTTTTAGCTTTAATTATAAAAACAACGTTAACTACTCCTTCTGTTGTAAACATAGGTGCAGTAATTATTTTTGGTATTAGTCTAGTGTTACTTTATGCTGCTTCTGCGACATATCATTTAGTAGTTGCAACTGACAAAGTAATAGAATTTTTAAGAAAAATTGATCATTCCATGATATTTATTTTAATAGCTGGTTCTTATGCTCCATACTGTTTGATAGGATTAGGTGGATTTAGAGGATGGACCATGTTTATCATAATAGGAACAATTGGAATTTGTGGTGTGTTGTTTAAAATGATTTGGTTTAAATGTCCTAGATGGGTGTCTACTTGTATCTATATAGGTATGGGTTGGATGGCTGTATTAGTAATAGGTCCATTGTACCAAACTATACCATTAGGAGGTATATTTTTATTAGTATTGGGAGGGTTATTTTATACTATAGGAGGCATAATATATGGAATTAAACCTAAATCTCTTAAGTTTAAGAACTTAGGATTTCATGAAATATTTCATATATTTATACTTTTAGGAAGTATATGTCACTTTTTATCAGTGTTTAAATATGTGATCTGAAAATTAAGTAGTCATTATTTGTTTTATAAAATAGTGGCTACTAATAGGTAGTGATAGATACTCTACAGCAGTAGATTGTTTAATTAAAATAGAATAATATAATTATAAAGCTGTCTAAGTTTAAATTAATCTTAGGCAGCTTTATCTTTTATTAATTCCTTTAATACTTGTCATATTTATACGCGTAGTATAGAACTCGACGGGTTTTGTCATTTTTATTATGGTATACTAGAGATGGGAGTAAATATTTAGAATAAAATACATATTTGATATGGGCAACCTTTTAATTAGTTTTATTAAAAATTAATTAATGTTTAAATTGGCCAATTGGAGGGAGTAAAATATGAAAATAACTGAAGGGTATATACCATATGAAGGATTTAAAACATATTACCGTATAGTAGGAGAAACAATACCAGGCAAGGCACCATTAGTATTACTTCATGGAGGACCAGGTTCTACACATAACTATTTTGAAGTACTAGATAAAATAGCTGAAACTGGGAGACAAGTAATAATGTATGATCAGATTGGATGTGGTAATTCATTCGTAGAAGGTCATCCAGAATTATTTAATGCTGATACTTGGATAAAAGAACTTATTGAACTAAGAAAATACTTAGGACTTGATGAAATACATTTATTGGGTCAGTCTTGGGGAGGAATGCAAACTATTTGGTATGCCCTTGAACATAAACCAAAGGGAATTAAATCATATATTCTTTCATCGACTCTTTCTTCTGCAAAGCTTTGGGAAGAAGAGCAAAAAAGAAGAATATCATATATGAATGAAGAAGACCAGAAGGCTTTACTTGGTGCAGTAGATACTGGGGAGTATTCTAGTAATGAATATAATGATGCATTAGGAAGATTTATGGAAATGTATTGTGCACCACCAGTAACAGAAGAATCTCCAGAGTGTATAAGAAGACCTAAAAAAGCAGGTACTGAAGCTTATGTTGTAGGATGGGGACATAATGAGTTTTCTCCAACAGGAACTCTTGCAGGATATGAGTTTACAGATAGGTTACATGAGATAGAGGAACCCTGTTTAATAACTAGTGGAGCAATAGATCTGTGTTCACCATATATAGCAAAGACTATGTACGATAGAATTCCTAATAGCCAGTGGGAATTATTTCAGTTCTCAAGACACGCTCCATTTATTGAGGAAAATGAGAAGTATATAGAGGTTTTAACTAAATGGTTAGATACAAATGACTAAAAATATAAAAATAAAATTTTTTATGAATTTAACATTTTAAAATGATTATCAAGTAATGAAAAATGAAGGGGGTATTTATATGGAATTTAAAAATATTGCATTAAAAAAACCGGCAAATGTTTATTTTGATGGAAAGGTAACAAGCAGAACAGCTAATTCTAGCTTTGATGTAGTAGTTAAGGTGTATGCAGATTATTGTTGTTCATATATAAATGTTACTTCTAATAGGTATAGTCAAGATTAATATTGTAAATGTTTAGATAAATCTCCTCCTAATAAAATTTGATAGGAGGAGATTTTATTATTTTAAAGGGTATTTGTCTACACCAATTTTCAGCATTCTCTAGCTGTCTTTTGACTCTAATATTCATCTCCTTTAATTTCACTCCTATTTAATAACAATATACATAATTATTATACCTGGAACCATAAAAAAAATAAATGATTACCATTGAATATATACATTTTACTAATGGTTATTATGGAGATATAATAAGTTGTATAAGAACAACAAACTTAAAAAGTGAAAGGAGATAGACTTATGCAGTCAACTCAAGAGTTAAAAAGCTCATCTAATAAATCTAAAAATTCTAAAGGAATAT
>NZ_JBOFOR010000340.1:0-28908 GCF_051659545.1 Romboutsia sp.
AATACGGAGCTACAGAAGGAAAATTAAAAATAGCGAAAAGAGCTAAAGAACTAGGACTAGATGCTATACATGATACAGTTCATGAAATGTGTAAAGATGAAGCAAGACATGGTAAAGCATTCTTAGGATTATTAGAGAGACATTTTGATAACAAATAATTTTATAAATTAAATATAAAAAAGTGGAGAAGGATTTATCTTTCTCCACTTTTTTTATTTGAGGTATAACTAATTTTTTTAATTATAAAGTAATTTTAGAGAATTTTAAGTAATAAATTTTGAATAAAAGGTAATGCAGAATTAAAATTTAACGTTAATTATTTTCATAAAAAGATATATTAATTCATAAAAATGATTTTTGGTTATATAATTTTCATATAAGTAATTATTATAGAATTAGATTAAAGGATATTTGGGGTATAACAAAGAATAAGATGAATAAATCAAGTGATAATGAAGAAGAAGCTAAATAGTTAATCCAATAACTACATAATCATACAGAGATAATTATGTAAAGTATAGTTGGGAGATAACCGCCTACATGTATCAAAAATAAATGAAAGGGGGAATAACTGAGAGTTTTTGCAATAAATTAATGTTTACAGAGAGGTGGAAACATGGAAAGTAAGCACAGTTTTTTTAACAAAATAGATGAAATAATATTTATATTAAATAATAATAATGTTGACTGGATAAATAATTATGCAACTAGGTTCTTTGATAAAGACAAAATTTTAAATTCAAGTTTTTGTAAACTATTTAATAAAACTGAAGAAATAGAAGAAGATCAAATATTAGATTATATATCAGGAACAAAATTTAAAATAAAATGTATTGAATACACGCAATCAGGTTTCAAAGTAATTATAATGAAGTGTATTAATGATTACAAAGATGACAAAGTAAGATTACATTGCCTAGAAAAAGTGGTTGAGTCCATAGATAATGGAATACTATTGAGTGATAAAAATGGAGAAGTTGTATTATATAATAAATGGCAAGAGTATTTAGATAATAACAAAAAAGAAGATGTACTAGGAAAAAAGTTATGGGAAATATACAGCTATGGAGAAGAGGGTGCATCTGAACATCAAATGGTATATAGAACTAGAACGCCAATAAAAGATGCATATAAAGTGTATTCACACAAACCTGCACATTATAGTACATACCCAATAGACTTAGAAGATGATGTAGTGGGAGTTTTTTCAGTAAGTAGAAATGAAAAAATACTACAAGACTTACTTTTAGAGACTATACAAATTAAACGTAAAATAGTAAATATAAATATAGAAGAGCTACTTGAACCCTATAATAAAAATGGGACTAGATATGAGTTTTCATCTATAATAGGTGGAGAAAAAATAAACAATCTAATAGCTTTATCTCAAAAAATTGCGTTATTGGAAAGTAACATTTTAATTATAGGTGAAACTGGAACTGGAAAAGAAGTATTTGCTCAAAGCATACATAATTATGGCAAACATAAAAATCAGCCTTTTATACCAATAAACTGTGCAGCCATACCTGAGAATTTACTTGAAAGTATTTTATTTGGAACCGTTAAAGGGTCGTATACTGGTGCAACTGATACGCCGGGGTTATTTGAAGAAGCAAGAAATGGAACTATATTTTTAGATGAATTAAATTCAATGCCAATGTCTATGCAAACTAAGTTATTAAGAGTTATACAAGAACGTAGAACTACAAGAATTGGATCTAGCAAGATGTATAACCTAGAGTGCAGGATAATTAGTGCTATAAATGAGGAACCTAAAAAGCTAATAAATGAAAATAGACTGAGGCAAGATTTATTTTATAGAATATCTAGTTTAACCATAAAAATCCCTCCTCTTAGAGAGCGAAAAGAAGATATAAAATTATTAACTATGTTTTATATTTCAAAATACAATTTAAAACTAGATAAAAATATCCAAGAAATTAATAAAGACTTACTATACATACTTGAACAATATAATTGGCCTGGTAATATTAGAGAGCTAGAACATATAATGGAAAATTTATTTATAGCATGTGAAGATGATAAAAAAATAATAGACTTAGAATGTTTAACAGAATACATAAAGGATGAACTTAGTTTAAATAATGATATAGATACAAGAAATATAAATAATAGCATAGAAAAAATAAATGATGATATTTGCAATGATTTAAATTTATATTTAGATACAGAGGAAAGCTTGTCTTTAAGTGATATTTTAAAAAATATTGAGAAGGAAATAATAATAAATGTACTAGAAGATACTAATTGGAATATATCACACGCATCTAAAAAATTAAATATTATAAGGCAAAGCTTGATTTATAGAATGAAAAAATTAGGAATTTTAAAGGATGTATAAAGTTTATTCACCTATGTATAAATTTTATACACTTATGTATAAAGTTTATACACTTGTATCAAAGGTATTTTTTTTTACTATTCTTTAAAAAACTAAAAATTACGAAAATTCAGAATGCGAAGGGCTTAAAAAATATAGATATAAATAAAATCAAAAATGGCACAATAATTGCTTAATATAAAAGTGAAAGTTGTAAATTTTATATAGAAAACTTTGAAAGGAGAAAATAGTTTATGAATAGAGTTTTAACTTATGGAAGTAGTTGACTACAAAAAAAGTAATGAATGTTTCTAAAAGTAAATAAAGTAGAACAAGCTTTAGAGGCAAACTTGCTAATAGATGAAGAAAAAATATTTGAAAGTACAATATAAACTATCTAGGGGGAGTTAAATATGGAGAGAGTATTAAATGATTTAAATAAAGAAATTCAAGATTCTATGAGTATTAAAATAAATTATGTTCCACAACAAATACCACAATTTATAGAAGGAATAAGAAGAGCACCAAAAAGAGAAGCAAAACTATCTGAAGCAGATATAAAACTAGCACTAAAGAATGCATTAAGATATATTCCAGAAGAATACCATGAGGAATTAGCACCAGAATTTTTAAATGAGTTAAAGACAATGGGGAGAATTTATGGATATAGATTTAGACCAGAAGGTAGCTTAAATGGAAAAAACTTAGAAGAATATGAAGGTAAATGCACAGAAGGAAAAGCTTTTCAAGTTATGATAGATAACAATTTAGATTTTGATATAGCTTTATATCCATATGAACTTGTAACATATGGAGAAACAGGTCAGGTATTTCAAAACTGGATGCAATATGTAGTAGTTAAAGAGTACTTAAAAGTATTAACACAAGATCAAACTTTAGTTATTCAATCAGGTCATCCTGTTGGATTATTTAAATCAAAACCAGATGCACCAAGAGTTATTTTAACAAATGGTTTAATGATAGGAATGTTTGACAACCAAGAAGAATGGAAAAGAGCAGCTGCAATAGGTGTATCTAATTATGGCCAAATGACAGCTGGCGGATGGATGTACATAGGGCCACAAGGTATAGTACATGGAACATACTCTACATTATTAAATGCAGGTAGACTAGTACTTGGAGTAGATCAAAACTCAGATTTAGCAGGAAAATTATTTGTAACATCAGGACTTGGTGGAATGAGTGGTGCTCAAGGTAAGGCTTGTGAAATAGCTGGTGGAGTAGGTATAATAGCTGAAGTTGACTATTCTAGAATAGAAACAAGATACACTCAAGGTTGGGTAAGTAAGGTAGCTAAAACTTGTGAAGAAGCTTTTGATTTAGCTAATGAATATGTGGAAAGAAAAGAACCTTGTGCTATAGCTTATCATGGTAATATAGTAGATTTATTAGAATATGCAGTAGATAATAAGATACACATAGACTTACTATCAGACCAAACATCATGTCATGCTGTTTATGATGGAGGATATTGTCCTCAAGGAATTACTTTTGAAGAAAGAACTAGGTTATTAGCAGAGGATAAAGATAAATTTATACAATTAGTAGATGAAACATTAATAAAGCACTTTGAAATGATAAAAGAACTTCACAATAGAGGAGTATACTTCTTTGATTATGGAAATAGTTTCATGAAAGCTATTTATGATGCAGGATGCATGGAAATTTCTAAAAATGGAGTAGATGAAAAAGATGGATTTATATTCCCGTCATATGTTGAAGATATCTTAGGTCCACAGTTATTTGATTATGGATATGGACCATTTAGATGGGTATGCTTAACTGGAAAAGAAGAAGATTTAGAAAAAACAGATAAGGCTGCTATGGACTGCATAGACCCTAATAGAAGATATCAAGATAGAGATAACTGGGCTTGGATAAGAGATGCTAAGAAAAATGCATTAGTAGTTGGAACACAAGCAAGAATACTTTATCAAGATGCTATGGGAAGAACAAATATAGCTCTTAAATTTAATGATATGGTAAGAAAAGGAGAAATAGGGCCAGTAATGTTAGGTAGAGACCACCACGATGTGTCTGGTACAGATTCTCCATTTAGAGAAACTTCAAATATAAAAGATGGAAGTAATATAATGGCAGATATGGCTACTCATTGCTTTGCAGGAAATTGTGCAAGAGGTATGAGTTTAGTAGCTCTTCACAATGGTGGAGGCGTTGGTATAGGTAAGGCTATAAATGGTGGATTTGGAATGGTTCTTGATGGGTCTCAAAGAGCTGATGATATATTAAGAAGTGCTATGCCTTGGGATGTTATGAGTGGAGTTGCTAGACGTGCTTGGGCTAGAAATGAAAATTCTATCACAACAGCTATGGAATATAACAAAATGACTCAAGGAAGAAATCATATAACATTACCATATATAGTAGATGAACAATTAATAGATGATGTTACAAGAAATGTAAAATTTTAGATTGTATATATAATTAACTATATAAAAATTAATAGGAGGATTTTTCAAATGGAAGATTTAAAAAAGTATAATCCAGGAATTATGCTAAGGTCAGTAATATATAGTTTGATAGGAATAATTATGTTCTTTGTTCCTATAGAGTTATTTGGAGTATCAACTATACCTCTTGATCACATGGTAAGTGTTCTAAAAAATAATTTGCCACAGATTTGTACTATATATGCATTTGTGATGATTATTATAGGTGGAATTTTACCATTCATAAAGAAAACATATAAAAAAGATAAAGTTACAATGGTATTTTCAATCTTAAAATTGTGTGGAATATTAATAGCTGTTATGGCAGTTTTCAATGTAGGGCCTAAAATTCTTATGGAACCAAATATGATTCCATTTTTATACAATAAGTTAGTTATACCAGTAGGATTAGTAGTTCCAATAGGAGCAGTATTTTTATCATTCTTAATAGGATATGGACTTTTAGAATTTGTAGGTGTATTTATGCAACCTGTAATGAGACCTATATTTAAAACACCAGGTAAATCTGCAGTTGATGCAGTTGCATCTTTTGTAGGTAGTTATTCTCTAGCACTTTTAATAACTAATAGAGTTTATAAGGAAGGTAAATATAGTACAAAAGATGCATATATAATAGCTACAGGATTCTCTACTGTATCTGCAAGTTTCATGGTAATAGTTGCTAAAACATTAGGAATTATGAATATGTGGAATGTTTACTTTTGGTCTACGTTAGTAATCACTTTTATGGTTACAGCTATAGTTGTTAGGTTAGGCCCAACATCTAAGATTAAAGAGGATGATTATTACAATGGAATTTGTGTTAAGGAAGAAGAGATACACTCAGATAGATTTAAGCATGCTATACATGAAGGTATGGTTGTAGCAGAAAGTGCACCTAGTTTATTTAACTGTATAAAGTCTAACCTTAAAGACGGGCTAATGATGGCAACGGGTATACTTCCATCAATATTAAGTGTAGGGTTAATAGGATTACTACTTGCAGAGTATACACCATTATTTGATATATTAGGATACGTTTTATATCCTGTAACATATTTATTGAGTTTCCTAGGATTAGAAAATCCATTATTAGTAGCTAAGGCTAGTACTCTTAGTTTAGCTGAAATGTTTTTACCAGCTATTCTAATAGGGGAAAGTTTAAATGTATTGACTAGATATGTAATAGCAGTTATATCTATTTCATCTATACTATTTTTCTCAGCATCAATACCATGTATGTTATCTACAGAGATACCATTTAAAGTAAAAGATTTTATTATTATATGGTTCCAAAGGGTTGTCCTATCACTTATATTAGCAACTATATTTGGTAGTATTTTTATAGCATAAACCAGTATAACAAGTAGGCTGTAATAAATTTTTATTTAATACAGCCTACTTGTTATATCAATTTATCTGAGTATAGTTCTAGAAATTAACTTAATGGGGTGAATATATGAGTGTAGATATGATTATTAAAAATATAGGAAAACTAATTACAAGTAAAGATACAGGGAGACCGAAAACTAAAAAAGAAATGAATCAAATTGAAATTACTAAAAATGCATATATAGCAATAGAAAATGGAAGATTTATAGAAATAGGTGAGGGAAATAACTATAATCATTTAGTAAATGAAAGTACAAAAATAGAAGATGCACAAGGACTGTTAGTAGTTCCAGGATTTATAGATTCACATACTCACTTAGTACATGGTGGTTCTAGAGAAAATGAGTTTTTAAAAAAAATAGAAGGAATTCCATATATAGAAATATTAAAACAAGGTGGAGGAATACTAAGTACAGTAAAATCCACGAAAACAGCTTCAGAAGATGAACTTTATTACAAAGCAAAGCAAAGTTTAGATAAAATGTTAGAACTAGGCGTTACAACAGTAGAGTCAAAAAGTGGTTATGGATTAGAATTAGATACAGAGATTAAACAATTAAAAGTTGCTAATAAGTTGGATAAAAATCATCCAGTAGATTTAGTACATACATTTTTAGGTGCTCATGCAATACCTATTGAATATAAGGAAAATCACAAAGGGTTTATAGATATTATAGTTAATGATATGATGCCAAAAATAAAAGAGTTAGGTTTAGCAGAATTTTGTGATGTATTCTGCGAAGAAGGAGTATTCAGTATAGAAGAAACTGAGTATATACTTAAAAAATCTAAAGCAATGGGTTATAAATTAAAAATACATGCAGATGAAATAGTATCCTTAGGAGGAGCAGAGCTAGCGGCTAAATTAAAATGCACTTCAGCAGATCATTTAATGGCAGCTAGTGAAGCTGGAATGAAAATGTTAGCAGAAAATTATACTATAGCAAATTTACTTCCGGGAACATCATTTAATTTAAATAAAGATTATGCAAATGCAAGAAAAATGATAGAGTTAGGGGTACCTGTTGCTTTATCTAGTGATTACAATCCAGGAAGTTGTCCGAGTGAAAACTTGCAGTTTGCAATGCAACTAGGTTGCTTAGGTCTTAAGATGACACCAAATGAAGTTTTAAATGCAGTAACAATAAATGCTGCATACTCAATAGACAGACAAGATGAAATTGGTACAATAGAAGTAGGTAAAAAAGCAGATTTAGTGATATGTAATGCTCCTAATATAGAGTATCTTATGTATCATTTTGGTATAAATCATGTCAATAAAGTTTATAAGAATGGAAAGCTTGTAGTAGATAAAAATTTATAAAATGATGTGGGGACGTCTTTTAATTTTATGAGGCTTAAATAAACTATTTAAAATATTTTGTTTAAGTATAGATTCAGCGGGTATATATAGACTATAACAAATTAAGAAATAATTTTAAAAAATAATATAGATATATAAACTCGGGAGGTAAATAATATGAAGAAATTTGTTTGTACAGTATGTGGATATATACATGAAGGAGAAACTGCACCAGTAGCTTGCCCAGTATGTAAAGTAGGAGCTGAGAAGTTTGATGAAATGAAAGGTGAAATGATATGGGCTGATGAGCACAGAATAGGAGCAGCAGCTGGAGTAGATGAAGAAATATTAGAAGGACTTAGAGCTAATTTTACAGGAGAATGTACTGAAGTAGGAATGTATTTAGCAATGAGCCGTCAAGCAGATAGAGAAGGATATCCAGAAGTAGCAGAAGCATACAAGAGAATAGCATTTGAAGAAGCAGAACATGCAGCTAAATTTGCTGAATTATTAGGAGAAGTAGTAGTAGCAGATACAAAAGCTAACTTAAAAGCAAGAGTAGAAGCAGAATACGGAGCTACAGAAGGAAAATTAAAAATAGCTAAAAAAGCTAAAGAACTAGGATTAGATGCTATACATGATACAGTTCATGAAATGTGTAAAGATGAGGCTAGACATGGTAAAGCATTCTTAGGATTACTAGAAAGACATTTTGGTAAGCAATAATTATATAAAATGAATTGTAAAAAATGGGGAAAGATTTATCTTTTCTCATTTTTTTATGTTTATTATAGTATTTTATGAATTCTAAAAATACTATAATAATTTATAGAGAAACTTTAATTAAACAAATATTAGGGGTGAAATTATGAAAAAAGGTTGACGATAAAAGAATAAACGGTTACCATAAGAATAAGTGGTAGTAAAAATGATGTAAATGGTTCGTTTGAAACCGTTAAAATCTAATTTAATACCGGATTATCAAATACATGTATAAAAAATCTATAACTATCAAATCAAAATTAAAAAAATAAGTATATTTAGTACTAAAAAGTAAATGAAATCTTAAAAAATTAATCAAAGAAATGGGAGTTGATAAAATGAATGAGATTCTAGTTCAACTAGAACACATAATTACAGGATTATCAAATGCAATTTGGCCAATATTTTTACCATTTATGCTAGTAGTAGGAGCATTCACATCAATTAGAACTATATTTATTATCAAGAATCAAACTACAAAGAAAGCTAAACTAAACATAAAAAATGTAATAGGGCCAGCGTCTATATCATTAGGAGCAATGATTGGTACAGGAGCAATAATAGGTGTTCTTGGTGCACTTTCAAAATACGCTGCTTCAGGTGAAGTAAATATCGAAGCAATGGCAATTTGGGCACTAATAGGTGCATGTATAATGGTACCAGTATCATATGCAGAAACACTAAATTCGAAAATAATGGGGAAAACACCTAAAGAATACATATCAAATTTAATATCTCCAAAGTTAGGAACAGTTTATGCTATAAGTTTTGTAATATTAGCAGTATTTGGATTTGGAGGATTCCAATTTAGTGGAATTGATTCAGTATCAACAATAATAACAGCAAAGTTTATGGGAGTAGAACTTTCACTACTTCAAAGATACTTATTCATAGTAATTCCAGTAATCATAATAGTTGCAGCACTAGTTTTATCAAAAAAACATGAAGTATTTATGAATGCTATGACTTATATGATAGGAACAGCAGTTATAGGATATTTTATATTCTTCACTTTATTCGTAATAAGAACAGTAGACTATATTCCAACCTATTTTACAAACGTTGTAGAAGGTATGACTAATCCTGTTAATGGATTTGCAGGAATAACATTAGGATTTGTTTTAGGGATGCAAAAAGTGTTACAAACAGCAGAAACTGGTTTAGGAGCTTTGGCTATGGCAGCTCAAGAAGCAGATTCTAGTCCAAGAGAAGCAGCAATGATTTCTTTAATACCAACTATTATAACCGTAGTGGTTTCAATAGTGGTTACATCTTATATAGCATCATACGGTTTAGCAAATAGTATTATACAGTTGCCAGCAGATGCTGTAACTAGACTTACTCAATACTTCTTAACAGCAGAAAATGTAACAGGAATATTTGGATTAATAATATTATCATTATTCACTGTTTTATCAGCATTAACAACAATATTAGGTTCATATTACTATATGACAAAATTATTTAAAGAAAATGCTGTAAATAAAAATATAGCTATATACTTAACACTAATTGCAGTAGCAGGTACATTAGCAGTGTTTGGAGCTAACGTAGTATTTGAAGCTGTAGACTTATTATTATTTGTACTCTCAGGAATAAACATTGTAGCTTTAGCAATATTTACAATAAAGAAATGGGAAGAATACAAAATAAATAAATTTAATTTCAAAAAAGCTAGCAATGATAATTAAATAATAGAAAATAATCAAATTTAATAATGAAAAATAGTTAAAATCAAGATTGAAAATAAGATAATTAACATTAAAAATAATTAAAATTAAAGATGGGGGAGAGATAATATGATAGCAGTTTTTGGTTTAATTATTTCCGTAATATTATTGATATACTTGTCGTTTAAGGGATATCCAATGTTATTCTCAACAATAGTTTGTTCAGTGATATTAGCAGTGTTTGGAGGTATGGCACTTCAACCAGATATGTTAGCGATATATGGAGGGGGCCTAGGTGCATTCTTTGGAAACAACGTTTTACTTTTCACAATGGGAGCATTGTTTGGTAAGTTACTAGGAGAAAGTAAGGCAGCAATAAGTTTCTCATATAAGATACTAGATGTATTAGGAGAGCAAAGAGCATTACTAGCTATATACGTTGCAAGTTTTGTATTAACATGGGCAGGGGTTAACAACTTCGTACTTATATTTGCGCTATATCCAATAATGGTAGCTTTATGTAGTAGAACTAATATACCTAAAAAACTTGGCTTAGCAGCATTTATGTCTGGATCATTTATACCAATGGCATTCACACCAGGTAGTGCAACAAATATGAATGTTATATTAGCCGATACACTTGGTACAAGCATGTATGCTGGTGCAGGAATAGGTGCAATAGGTACTGTAATTGCAACAACATTAGCCCTAACGTGGTTAAAGTATGAAGAAAGCAAGTGTAGAAGTGAAGCAGAAAGATTCGTTGCTGCTGACACAGATATAATAGTATCTTTAGATGATAAAGATGGATTACCATCATTTTCAAAATCAGCAATTCCATTATTAGCTTTAATAGTAGGGATAATTGCATTAAGTAAGAACATGGCTTCAATGCCAGCAATAGTATTTTCTTTAGTCATATCTAGTGCAATTGCATTTGTACTATTTAATAAATCTTACCCAAATAAAGTAGCTACAATAAGTCAAGGTTTAGCAGGTGGTATAAATCCATTGTTAGCAGTAGCTACAATATCAGGATTCTCTGCTGTTATAGAAAAATTACCAGTATTTTCAACGATAGTTGATAGCTTATTTGGATTAGGTTTAAATCCATTAATTCTTCTATTCATAGTAATGGCTATATTATCAGGGATAATGGGTAATGCAATATCACCAGTGGCATTCTTTGCAAGTACATTAGCAGATAAATTTGTAGCTGCAGGTATAGCACCAAGCTTACTACACAGAATGGTTACTATGGGTTCAACATCATTATCATGTTTACCTAACTCAGGTGGACTATTATCAATAATAGAAGTATGTAAATTAACATTAAAAGATTGTTATAGAGAAGTAGCCATAGCTACTATGGTAATTCCTTCGGTAACAGCTATGATATGTACAGTAATTGCTATGTTTATGTAATCAAAATTTAAAATATAATTAAGGGGAATAAATATGACTAAAACATTATATAAAAATGGAACTATATTAACTATGGCTCAAGAAGAGTCTGCAGAAGCAGTATTAGTAGAAAATGGTAAAATAGCTTATGTAGGAAGTATAGAAAAAGCAGAAACATTAGTAGATGAAAATACTGAGATAAAAGATTTGCAAGGTAATACTTTATTACCTGGATTTATAGATCCACATAGCCATTTCTTCTATTATGTACCAGCATTTGGTTACCGTAATTTATCACCAAGCCCAATAGGTAAGGTAAACACTATAGAAGATTTAAAGAATGAAATGAGAGAGCATATAAAAGTTAACAACATACCTAAAGGTGGATGGGTAATAGGAATGGGGTATGACACAGCAGGATTTGAAGACCAAAGACACCCTAATAAATTTGATTTAGATGATATATCAGATGAACATTATATAATAGTTGCTCATGCATCAAACCATTTAGGTGCTATAAACAGCAAAGTATTAGAACATCTTAAAATAGATGAAAACTCTAAAGATCCTCAAGGTGGATTATATGGAAGAGTAGAAGGTACAAATGAACCTAATGGTTATATGGAAGAAACAGCATTTATGACTGAAATTATGGCTCTATTCCCTAAATTAGGAACTGATGAGTTAATGGAAAATGTATTAAAATTACAAGAATACTATGCTAGTTTTGGTATTACAACTACACAAGATGGTATGTTAGACCAAGCTAGAATGGACATAGCTATAGAGGCTGAAAAAAGAGATTTATTAAAGCTAGACTTTGTTTTATATCCAGGAAAACCAGAAGTAGAAAATAACATGTTAGATAATTATACTATATCAAAAGACTATGATGGAAAGCACTACCGTTTAGGAGGAGTAAAATTATTCTTAGATGGATCACCACAAGGAAGAACTGCGTGGCTAACTGAGGCATATGAAGATATAAATAATGGTCAAGGCAGTGATTACAAGGGATATCCTATATTCTCAGATGAGGTAGTATACGATTATTTAAAATATTCTATAGAAAATGGCTACCAAGTATTAACTCATGTTAATGGAGATGCAGCAATTGATCAGTTATTAAACATGTATGATAAAGCTAGAAAAGATTTAAACTTTAAGGAAGATTTAAGACCAGTAGCAATACATTCTCAAATAACTAGAGATGAGCAAATAGATAGGTACAAAGAATTAGGAATGATACCAAGTTACTTTGTAGACCATACATTCTTCTGGGGAGATACACATATACAAAACTTAGGAGAAAGAGCTCAAAGAATATCTCCTCTAAAGACAACTAAAGAAAAAGGTGTAAGATTTACACTTCATCAAGATACACCAGTTATACCACCTAACATGATTAGAACAATTAACTCAGCAGTAAGTAGAGCTACAAAAAATGGAGTAAATTTAACTGATGAAGAAAAAATAACAGTATACGATGCTTTAAAAGCTATAACAATAGATGGTGCATATCAATATCATGAAGAAGATAGAAAAGGAAGCATAGAAGTGGGCAAATTAGCAGACTTTGTAATATTAGATAAGAATCCTTTAAGTATATCTAATGATGAAATCTTAGACATTCAAGTATTAGAAACAATAAAGGAAGACATGGTAGTATTCTCAAAATAGTAGAATTAATGATATAATATAAAGAAAGGCTAATTAGCCTTTCTTTAATTTTTGGAAAAAATAAATAGGAGATTAACAATGGACTATTTTGTATTTATTACATCACTTTATAAAACTTGTACAATCCTTGCCATAATACTGGTACTGATTAGAATGAAATGGGCAAAACGAGTAATTCAAAAACAAAAGTTAAATAAAAGAGAACAAATTGTAATAGCCGTTGTATTTGGGTTATTAGGAATATTTTCTAATTATTTACCTCTAGGAGTATACGGTGCTGCGGTATCTACAATTAGAGTTATAGTGATATCTGGTGGAATACTATTTGGTCCTATTGTAGGAATATTTTCAAGTATTGCTATATCCCTACATTTACCTTTTGTTGATATAGGGTGTGACAATATAATACCTGAAATCTTAGGTATATTAGTAGCAGGAATTGTATCTTCAATAGCCTATAAATTATTTGAAAAATATAAAATAAATAACAATAAAAAATGGATAGTGGGAATACTTAGTGGAGTCTTAGTTCAAGAAATAGCACTACAAATAATATTTCTGTATATAAAGTATATTACATATCCTATTAGCTTAGATGGATTAGACTTAGGTAATGTAAGTATGTCAATGGCTATAGCTCAAATACCAATAGGTATATTTGTAGCAGTAGTACAAGATATAACTCATGAAAAACAAACAGCAAATATCGAGCAATTGAAACTTGAACTAAATAAGGCCAAGTTAGAAGTACTTCAATCCCAAATTAATCCTCATTTTTTATTTAATACCTTAAATGTGATTGGATTATTAGCTGGAACAAAACCTGAAAAAGCTAGAGAAGTTATAGTAAAGTTATCTAAATATATAAGACATAATTTAGATTTAAATGGTGAATTTATAACTATAAAAGAAGAATTAGAACAGATAGAATGTTATATATACATACAAAAGACTAGGTTTGAGGATAAGTTTGATATTTTTTATGATGTAGAGGAAGATATAGAGATAAAGATTCCTAGTTTAGTATTACAACCTTTAGTTGAGAATGCTCTAGAACATGGAATATTAAAATCGAATAAAAAATGTGAAATCCGTATTAAAGTTAAAAAAACATCAAAAAATAAAGTATATATAAGCGTGGAAAATAGTGGTATTCCAATAAGTGAAGAAACTATCGAAAGCCTATATAAAGATAATATGGATAAAAATAAAATTGGATTAAGAAACGTACATATACGTTTAAAAACAATTTATGGACAAGGTCTAAATATAGAAAAAAATAATAATGGCACTAAAATATGGTTTTGTGTTGGAGGAGAGTATGAAAACTATAATAGTTGAAGATGAAAAATTAATTTTAGAAGATATTAAAAATATAATAGAAAACTATTCTAAAAAAATTGAAGTGGTAGCAACCTTCAATAATGGTGTTGATGTATTGTCATTTTTAGAAAGTAATGATATAGATGTTATGTTTGTTGATATAAACATACCACTGCTTAATGGTATGAGTTTAGCTAAGGTTGTTAGCAAATTTGAAAAA
Source organism: Romboutsia sp. (assembly GCF_051659545.1). Lineage (GTDB taxonomy): Bacteria > Bacillota > Clostridia > Peptostreptococcales > Peptostreptococcaceae > JBOFOR01. The sequence continues at coordinate 14,567 of NZ_JBOFOR010000340.1, forward strand.
AAACCATATATTGTGTTTATAACAGCACATAAAGAATATGCAGTAGAAGCTTTTGAGATTCATGCATTTGATTATGTTCTTAAGCCATATTCTGTAGATAGAATTAGAGAAATTATTAATAGAATTGAAGAATCAGAAAATACAAATGGAAATAGATATAATAAAGGAAATTATAGTCAAAAGATAGCATCTGAAAATAACCCTTTAAATAAATTAAAGGTAAAAGATAAAAATAGTATAAATCTCTTGGAATTAGAAGATGTTTATTATTTAAAGTCACAAGAGAAAATAACTGTTTTACATACAAAAGATAGAGAATACGAAATTAATAGTTGTATTGCTGATGTGGAAGCTGAGATATATAGTGATAAATTTTTTAGATGTCATAGATCCTACATAGTCAATATAGATAGAATTAAAAGCATAGAGTCTAGTGGTGTTAGTTCATACAAATTAAAGTTAGATGGAATGGAAGATGAAGTTCCAGTTGGAAGACGTAAGATAAAAGAATTAAAGATTGCTATGAATATAGAATAATTTCATAAATTGTAAAGGGTGGAGAAAAATTTTCTTCACTTTTTTTAGTTAAAAAATATCCCTTACATATAGAAAAATACTTATGGTCAGAAATTATTACAAATTTTGAGCATAGGATATTACAAAATTTTAAATTCTTATGTAATACAATAAAATAGAAAATAATTTTATCAAAAGGGAGGTAATTATGGAAGAAACAAAATTAGTAAATCTAAGTGATATTCTTGAAATTCAAAATAAAAGTATGGAAAATATTGAAGATCAACAAACTTATGAATCAATAATAAATAAAATGGAAGACAGCAGCGATAAAATAGTAGTTAGAGATATTTTTTATAATAAATATATAGAAATAGATGAACCACATTTAATTTATGATAGCAGTATAGGTCTATTAGTAGGAATAGGCGAAAAAGAAGATGTTATAGGATACTACAAATCACATGTTGGTGGTATAAAGGATTATTTAATAAAAATTAAAGATAAAGATAAAGAAGGCAAAGGTAAAAAGGCAATAGAGGAAATAGTTAATTATACAAAAGTTTGGAAAATAGAAAAAAACCAAAATTTTATAGATAAGATATGTAATATAACAGGATATTTAAAGGGTGGAATAAAAGATAATGAAAAAGGATTAATGAAAATGCTTGATATAAAAATAGATTAACATATTATTCATGTCTATATTATAATATATATTATGCTGTAAAAATCTGACAAATAACTTATAAAATAGAGGTGAAAATATGAAACAAGTAGCACTTAGAAAATGCGATAACTATGACTATGAAGAAGTGAAACTATCAATAGAGAAGCTTATAAAAGATTTAGGCGGACTAGAAAAGTACATAAAGCCAGGTAGCAACGTATTAGTAAAGCCAAATCTACTTATGAAAAAAACGCCAGAAGAAGCAACCACAACACATCCAATGGTAGTTAAAGTTGTATGTGAAAAACTATTAGAATTAAACTGTAAAGTTAAAATAGCAGATAGCCCAGGAGGACCGTATACAATAGGTGCCTTAAAAGGTATATATAAAGCCTCAGGATTAGAAAGTGTAGCTAATGAATTAGGAGTAGAATTAAACTACGATATTTCAGAGGAAAAAGTAGAAAACCCTAAGGCACACGCTTTAAAATATATGGATATAATAAAACCGATAACAGAAGCTGACCATATAGTAAACTTATGTAAATTAAAAACACATCAAATGGCAACTTTTACAGGAGGAACTAAAAATTTATATGGATGCATAGCAGGGCTCAAAAAAGCAGAAATACACTATAGATTCCCTACAGAGGAATTATTCTGTGAAGAGGTATTAGTAGATATATGTTCTTATGTAAACCCATCACTAACTATTATGGATGGAATAATAGGTATGGAGGGTGAAGGACCTTCAGCTGGTGTACCTCGTAAGATAGGGGCACTTCTTGCTTCGAAAAGCACCCATGCTATAGATTATGTGGCTTGCAAAATGATAAGTTTAGAGGCTACAAGAGTACCAACTTTAGTAGGTGCTATAAAAAGAGAATTTATCAAAGAAGATGGTAGTGATATAGTCCTTTTAGGAGATGATATTAATCCATTAATAATAAAAGATTTTGATATACCTAAGACTAGTAAAGACTTTAGATTATTATCTTCAAGTATGCCTAAGTTTTTACATGAGCCAATCACTAAAATGATAACTCCTAAGCCTAGAATTAGACATAAGGATTGTATAAAATGTGGAAAATGTATAGAGGCTTGTCCAGCTAAGGTTATGAAGCTAAATGACAAAGTGGAAATAGATCTAAACAAATGTATTAGATGTTATTGTTGCCATGAACTATGCCCTAAAAAAGCAGTAGATGTTAAACGTAGCTTTATATTTAAAATGATGAAGTAAGTAAATATAAATGGAGTAGATGGAGAAATAGTTTTAAGTAGTTAAGAAGAATAGAGGGGGTAGTACACCTCTATTCTTTTTTAAAATGCAAAATATAAAGACCTGCTGCAAATAAAGAACTTAAAAAAGTAAGATAAAATCCATAGTGAGTAGTAGTTAAACTTACTAAAATATCTATTTTTCCTGTAATAGTGAGAGTATGCCATGTAAGAAACTTATAAATACAGGTAATAGGAATTGCCAATAGCCCCATTAAAGTTATAAAATCAGTAACCTTGCTTCTTGATTTTATAAAAATAAATATAAAAGATAGTACATATCCTATTGATAAAGTTGGCATGGAAGCTATCCAATCTAAGCCGATTGTATAATCAATACTCTTTTCGAAATAAAACCAGGGAAAAAATAATCCCACTATTCCAAAGCACAAAAGTGTTACAATTACTTTTCTATCCATAAACTTATTGTCCCCCTGTTAATTTGTAAACCATATATATTAATTATAATAGTATTATAAATATAAGTGTATAAGATAACTTATTGTTAACAAAAATATAATATGATAAACTTTAAGGTATGTAATACTAATAATCTGCAATAATTAGAGATATAAACAATTATAAATAACTAATTAAATATAATTTTAGAGAGGTACCTATGAAGCTAATACAATTAACAGAATATATAGAGAATGAAAAAGACAAAGAAGTTTTAGAACGAATGTTAAAAGACGATGATGTTACCATAAATAAATACGTAGTAAATGTTGTCTGCGATTTACTACAGTGTATACCTTTAGATGAAAGCTATAAGCTAACTGCTAAAAACAACTTTAATAGATATGATGATAGCAATATGGGTCAACTAGGTGCTTATGTAAGTTTATTTCCATATGCTCAAATAAGCTTAAATGAGGACAATGATGGAGGAGCCAAAGCTACAGAGTTTTTAGAAATGCTAATTAGCTACCTTATAGGGTATATTGACAATAGTGATTTTAAAAAAGAGTTATATGAGATGAAAGATATTATAGAAATTTCTCAAGATTTCTATAAAGGTCTTGAAAATTATTTTGGCTTGAAGAAAGATATAATACTAAAGGGAATAAATGAAAGACTATAAAAATACCTATGAGCCTTGTGCCATAGGTATTTTTTCTATAGTTAGATAAATAAAAAGGAGGAGGCGATATTGAAATTAAAAAACTTCGTGCCTTAACATTAATATGTGTAAAATTTAAGGTTTTATAACAATAGATTTTAACAATACAAATAAATTTATAAAAACTACTTGCATAAGCTGTATTAACTGTATAAACTATATATATACAGTTGATACGAAGTATACAGAGAAGGGAGTCAATATGAATATAATTATTTCTAACTCATCAGACTTACCGATTTACCTTCAAATAGTAAATCAAATAAAAGAAGCTATATTAAGTGGAAGATTAGAAGAAGACCAAATGCTACCATCAATGAGAGCTTTGGCAAAAGACCTAAACATAAGCTTTATAACTACAAAACGAGCTTACGAAGAATTAGAAAAACAGGGACTTATAAACACAGTACCAGGAAAGGGCTGTTTTGTATCTTCTTTTAACAAAGAACTAGTTTATGAAGCTAAAATGAGGGAAATAGAAGAAAAACTAGAAGACGCTATAAATTTATCAAAAATACTAGGATTATCAATAGAAGATTTAAAAGATTTACTAGATAACCTATACCAGGGGGAGTAATATGCTAAGAATTGAAAATTTAAATAAAAGTTTTGATGACTTTCAACTTAAAAATATAAACTTTAACCTAGAAGAAGGTTTTATTATGGGGCTAATTGGACCTAATGGCTCAGGTAAAACAACTTTAATAAAATTAATAATGGATTTACTTCAAAGTGATAGTGGTGAAATATATTTTAAAAATGAGAATATAAAAAATAATACTAAAAACTTCAAAGAGAATCTAGGTTTTGTATACGATGATTTATATTTTTATGAAAATCTAAAAGTAAAAGATTTCAAAAAGATTATAGGAAATTTTTATACTAACTTTGACAAGGAGAAATTTGATAATTATTTAGACAAATTTAATATAAATAAAAACTATAAAATAAAAATACTATCAAAAGGACAAAAAATAAAATTAATGCTAGCAAAATCACTATCACATAGTGCAAAGCTATTAATATTTGATGAGCCAACTTCAGGACTTGATCCTATTTTTAGAAAAGAAATGATAAGGATTTTACAAGAAGAATTAGAAGGTGGAGACAAAAGTGCTATTTTTTCAACACATATTACACAAGACTTAGAACAAGCAGCAGATTACATTACTTTTATTAATAATGGAGAACTAGTTTTTAGTGAGAGTAAAGAAGTAATAAATGAAAGCTACAAAATAGCAAAGGGTAAAAAAGAAGAGTTAGATAATATGGGGATTGATTTTATTAAAAGAAATGATACACCTTATTACAGTGAAGGACTATTTACAAAAAGTGGCTATAATTTAAATTATGATAATGTAAGAGTAGCTACTTTAGAAGAGATTATTTATTACTTAGGCAGGGGGGATGCATAATGTTAAAATTATTATTAAAAGATTTAATGGCAAGCTTTAAGGCAGACACTAAAACTATATTAAAACTAATAATAGGAATGATGGTATTTATATTTATATTTATGCCTATATCAACAGTTACTATACCGTTATTTATAAGTTACATATTTATCTTTAGAAGCTTTTATCTAGATGAACATAACAAGTGTGATTACTTTTTTAATAGTATGCCAATAGAAAAAGAAGATGTAGTTTATAGCAAATACTTGTATGCCACAATAGTAATTATAGTTTCTACACTAATAGCTTACATATATTCACAAATAATAAAAGTTGAATATGGTTTTATTATGTTACAAGCAAAAACTATATTTATAATATTTAGCTTGCAGTTAGTAATGGTAGCAGTATCTTATCCAATAATGTTTAAGTATGGATACAACAAATCTTATGTACCACTAAACTTAGTTTTAGGAGTAGCATTAATACTTAGTATGGTTCAAGGACCTAAATCAGAGGTAGTAATGTCAGATGTTCCAAATTTCAAACCACAAATAGTTCAGTACTATGAACAATATCAAGAACAAATAATAATAGCAGCAGTTTGCTTAGTAATTTATATAATATCCATGTATATTTCAAAGAAAATCTACACTAAAAAAGAAATTGCAAACTAAGGGGGAGAAAATATGGATAAGAAATTTATTAAAGTTTGCTTAAGTATATGCTTACCACTAATATTACTTATAGGAACTATGACTATGAGTGTAAGAAAAGAAGATAGCTTAGATTACGAAGATGCTCAGGACTCTAATTATGACTTTGATATAAAATACAAAAGCTACACCCAAGATGAGTATAACCACATTATAACAGTACTAGCACAAAACAAGAGTAAAAATATAGCTTATATTAATAACTTAGAGCTTAAGTTTAGATATATAGGAAAAAGTGACCAAGAATCTAGGGGTAGAGAAAATTTTTATATAAGAGGCTATGAAAAAGGTGACTATGAGGAATATAGTGATGAAAGGATAATTGGAATAGACCCCGGTAAAGAATTAGAATATACTTTTAGAATACCAAAAGCAATTACTATTGACCCAGATAGCTTTGACTTAAAAAATCCAGATATAAGTTACAACGTCAATTTTTATAAGTTTAGACAAGGAAAAAATAAATTAATGTTTGGGATTGGTGGTAGTGGAGGAGATAAAAGTCTTACAGAAAGATATTAATGTTACAAATTCTAATTATTTGGGTATATTAAAAAATATGATATAATAAAGAAAAAAACTATAGGAGTAATGACATGGAAATACTAATAACAGAAAGCGCAAAAGCAGAATTAGATAAACTGCTTCAAAATAGTGAACATAAAAACATAAGAATCTTTACAAGAAGACCTTCTATATACGAAGATGCAACTTTTGATTTTGAACTAGATGAAATAAAAAAAGATGACATGATCTTTGAAGTAGATAGTTACAAAGTAATAATAAATGTAGGTTTAGCAGTACAATTAGAAAATATAAGCATATCTTACGGTGGTATTTTTAGTAGAGATAAGTTTACAGTTGAAGCTGACTTAGGAATGTTTAGATAGTAAAAAAACATAGCTATTATTAAATAGCTATGTTTCTTTTTATATATTTTACAGAATCATCCATATTGCTGAAATACTTACTACTAATTATTAAACGTTCAATGCCTTTATAAATATCTTTCTCATCAAAAACTTTATCTACTCTTATTTCAACACAGTTACCAACTATATTAATATATATACATTTAGTATAGCCTTTAAAAACTTTAAATATAACAGCTCTGCTATATGCAGTCTTTATTAATGTAAAATGTGATAAATCCAAGCTATCCTTCAAGTATTTTACGAAATTGTCCATTAATCGACACTCCTTTTTACGTTACTAAGGACTATTATTTACATAAATAGAAAATTTATAATTAAAATTCTAAAAAATCTAATTATTTTAAAAATTCAGTAAAAACACAAACAATAAAAAATTCAAATAAAAGGAAGACTTAATACAAAAATAGTATATAAATGCAATAGAGGTTTTTTAGCAGAGGATAAAATTTACGGTATAGATATAGAATATGCAAGCCATGGACCAAATGTACTTTCAGTACTTGGCAAAATTAGAAAGGATTTTATATAAATGAAAAAAATTTAGTAGTAGCTAAATAATTATTTTGTTTAGTTACTACTAGATTTTATGTTAATTAGATTCCTTTTTTTATATGAACTTCTTTACCATTTCATGAGTAGAGCTTAAAGATACAAGCATACCTAAAACAAAGGCATGGTATACTTTTTCAATAGGTTTTAAGTATCCACAAAGAAGTAAAAAGCTCCACAAATTATCTTTTCCGTTAGATAATTCACTCATAACAATATCTTCATTAATCTCGGTTTCTACATATCCACCATTGTATAAAGTCTCAAGGTCAATCTTTATCTCTTCATTATATTAATAAAAGCCTCATAATTTCTATGTTTATCATCTTTAAAGGTTAAATAAACAAGAGGAAAAGTTCCTTGTTTTTTCATTATTTTTGTTTATTTTTCTATTTTTAGACCTTCGAATAAATAGGAAGCATCTTCTTGAGTTTTTTCTAAAAAATCTTTTATTATTAAACTTTTATCAACAAAATATTTATTGTCATCTATTATTTTTTTAAAATCGCTAGTTCCTAAGCTTATTCTTTTCAAAATTATTCACCATCCTTATTAACTCCGTACAATTTATAACTAAATTCTATTACTCTATTATAGCCAAAAACGTTGATTTTAACAAGTTAATTGCCTAATGAGGCAGCAATGTACTTTAGAGTATTTAACAGATTTATATTATTATGTATGGTTTATTTAGCTTTAAATTAAATGAAATTTTTGTTATGATAATAATATCTACATAGGATATTAATAAAAAATAGGATGGTATGTATGGATTATAATACAAAAGCTCTAAAAGAACTAAATAAGTGGAAAAAGAAAATGAAAAAAAAGCCATCAATAGTAGAGCTAGCCTCAAAGGGAACTCAAAATAAATTTAATGGTATCTTGCCAGATAAGTACCATGAAATCATGACAAGCGTAATAAAAAGCATGACTAGAGCAGTTTTACTAGGCTCTAAATACACTACAAAAAGCCCAATAACAAATATTCCTTTAGAAGAAAGAGAATATTTACTAGAAGAAAAGACTAAAACCTATAGAACCACAGCAGTAGTAGAAGGTGCAGGTACAGGTGCGGCAGGAATATTAATTGGCTTAACAGATTTTCCACTACTACTGAGTATTAAGGTAAAGTTTCTTTATGAAATAGCTGCAATTTATGGATTTGATACTAATGACTATAGAGAAAGAATTTATATTCTTAATATATTTTCTCTAGCTTTTTCTAGCAAAAAACATATAAACAAGTTAGTTGCGGATATGGAAAATTGGGAAGAGTATTCAAAAACACTTCCAGAGGATATAAATGACTTTGATTGGAGAACTTTCCAACAAGAATATAGGGATTATATAGACTTGGCAAAACTACTTCAAATGGTGCCAGGTATAGGAGCTTTTGTAGGTGCTTTTGTAAACCATAAATTAATTAATAAGCTAAGCAGAACTGCTATGTACGCTTATAGAATGAGAATCTTAAAATAAAATTAAATATGGGGGAAGATATAATATAGTAGATTCTAGAGAATATAGAATACACATTAAACTTAAAAACTAAAAAAGAGTTAGAAAAGCACTTTGAAGCTTTAGTTACTGAATAAGTTATGAAAAAAATGAACTAGAAAAAGGAAATTAAATGTATTTATAGAATATTAATAATATTATGTAAAAAATGCAAACTAAAGCACTTACTATATAGGTAAGTGCTTTAATTAATTAAATAGAGGGTCTAAAACTATGAAAAATTGTTTTATAGCAGAATAAAAAGGGTATACTTTTTAATATATATAATAAGGAAATATTTTAGAGAATGGAGGTAATAGAATGCTTAGCAAATCGAGAAATAGATTATTACTAGGGGTTATTTTAATAGCAGTAATAATTAGCGGATTGGGAATTAGAAATGAATTAAAAATAAAAGCTGCTCTAGAATTTACAAGCAAAGATGTAGTTGCTACGTGGCTTAAAGATAAAGAAACATCTACACAAAATTATGATTATAAAATATCAGCACAAGATTTACAAACTATTAGTGATGAAATTTCAAATAATAAGCTAAAACTAACAAGTTTAAAAGCTGCTCCTGATGAAGTTGAAGAAGATGTTACTATTTTGTTAGATGGCAAAAAAATTGAAGGTAAGGAAGAGACTTCTTATATATACAAAACTAAAATATATTTAGTAAAAGTAAATCATAAAAATACTTATATGAGAGTGGAAATTTATGATATAAATGATGAAACTATGAAAAGTGTGTTTGATAAAACTTATACTATAGATTCCTATAAGCTAGTAAATACAATAGATAGTTTATATAATTAAAAAGCATAGTGGACAGTTTTACTGTCCACTATTATGTTTTAATAATCAACAAGTATTAAAATATAGGAAAAGATTAAAATGAGCCAGATTTATATAATGGTTTAATTTTATCATATAAACTTCGTCCTTTATCATCTCCATAAGTATTTTTTAGTTGGTTATGTAAAACAGATAAATTTTTTGCTTTTTTCATCATTAACACTAACGACTCCTCTAAATGACTAGCATCAGAAATTTCCTCTATAGTAGATGCAACTTCATCTAAAGAAATTAAAGGACGAGAATTAATTTCAGTTTTAAAGATTGAAATATCTGCACCAGTTTTATTTTTTAAGTACTCGCAAGGCACTTTAAAGTCTTTGTCATTGCTAACAACGTAGAAGCTATTATCTTCATCCTTGTTACTAGTTGCAACTATTAAGGCTAAATAAGCAATTAGCTGAAAATCAAGAGCATTTCTATCACCTGTGCAAACATCTTCAAATTCTATTTGAGCATTACACAAGGTAAATCTTTTTAAATCTTCTACCTTTATATTTTTAGACTTGTCGCTAACAAACATTATAATCTTGTCGTTAGATCCTAACTTTAAATCATCTATAAAGTTGTATTGTTGAATGTTTTCTGAATCGAGTAAAAAAAATCTCATAATTAATCTCCTAAAATATGTACTATTGTCTAAAATAGCTTATAACTAATGTTAAGCACTTGTCAATATCTTATTAATAAAAATAATATTAAAAAGGATAAAAGTCATTTTAATTTGACATTTATCCTTCTTAACAGTTAAATTAACAATTAAATTTCTCAGTTTGAAGTGTTTTATAAAACTCCTTCAATTCACGTTTTTTATTATCTGATAAATAATGCCACCTAATACCTTCAACCGCACCCTCTAAAGCATAGAGCATGTTAATACAAACAGTACTGTCTTTTTCTTTGATTCTACTAAAGGCTTCTTTACTTCCAATTTGAAAAAGTACTTGAGGGGTATTGATATCAACTTCTATAAGCCTACCTTCAATTACTTTGCTAATATTGGGAAGATTGTACAGTGGAGCCATTAATCTTCCTCCTTTACCTAAATATTATTATAATTGCTTGTTATAAAAATTATGCACACTAAGAATAATTATTATACAAAAACTTAGTAATATTCGTTATATTTTATAGTGTACTTAGCTAATTTTACCATTAAAATCTAGCTAGTCCAAAAAAATATACAATATTTAACATAAAATTATAAATCTTAAAAAATATTTAGCTTAGAAGTGAAATTAATGTACTCAGCTATTTATAGGCAATGAAATAATATAGAAAATGTGTCATAATATAAGAGAAGTGTATTTAATGATTTTTAACTGAAAATTATTAAATAAGGGGAAAAACTTGTAATAGCAATAGTAGAAAATTTATATGAAATATTATCTGACGAAGAATTGTGGGAAGGGAAATTTTAAGGGATATTAATATGACTAAAGTAAAAACTAAGGATACTTTTATGATATCGCCATTGTTGTTATTATTACCAATTTTAACAATAGGTCTATCTATTATGGGCTTTAAGTCAGTTTATTGTATGTTAACTGGTGTAATAGCAGGAAGTTTAATAAGTATATTTACACAAGGTATCGAAGTCTTTGATTTAATAAAATATATAGTATTTGGCTATAAAGTAAATACTGGTTCCACGTTGGTAAATAATATTTTACTTGGAGGCGGTATTTATCAAATGTTAACAGTAGTTTTTTAACTATCTTAACTTGTGATCAATCTGCTGGAATAATAATACCTGCTCAATTGTTAAAATCTAAGTACAAGGAGCTTGGACTTGAGAATAATATATTATCAAGAACTGTTTCAGATACAGGTGTTATTATAGCCCACTTATACCTTGGAGTGCGAATACTTTAATACTAAGTTTGGTTACTGGAGTTTCTTGTATAGCCTATGCCCCATATGCAATACTTTGTTTTGTGGCTCCTATAATTACTATAATTGTATCTTGGAGTAAAATGGATTTGTAATAAATTAAAATATTTATTTAGTGATATCATTGTTAATACTTACGTAATGTAGTAATCTTAACAAAGACAGTAATATTAAAGGTTTAACCAAAGATTATAAATATATTAGGAATATTTAATTATATTTATATACTTAAGAGGAGGTAATAAATTATGAAATGCCCATATTGCAAGAATGAAATGGTGCTAGGAATTATACGCGGTGGCAGAGATCCGATTAAGTGGGTACCCAAAAAAGAAGAAGGTGTAATTTTATCGGCTATTATAAAAAGAATTATAATTTTAGACTTTATGGACTCAAAGGTAGAAGGACATTACTGCAGTGAATGTAATAAGATAACTATAGATGTAGCTAAATAATTATATTTTTTTGAATGTATAGATAATAATCTATGCATTCAAAAAGCTTAAAACTTGAGAATTAAAATCCATATCCGCATTACCTATTTTTATATTTTTATTCTTAGCATTATAGAACATACAACTTCATTCCATTCCTATAATATATTACTATCATCCCAGATTATTAATATACCAAGTAAGTTCTAATTCCGAATACTTAATTACTCATATTATTGTTAAGACTTATGAAAGATAGTAATATTAAAAAAGTAGTAATATTAGAAAATCTACTGATATTTAGAAAAATATTATTAGACAATAAATGGAGGCAACGGTATGAAAGGAAAAATAATATTAAATTTAGCAATAAGCTTAGATGGATATATAGCTGATGAAAACGGAGGCTTTGATTGGATAGTTGGAGATGGCAATTCCACATTAAATACAGAGAATAAATGGGACTATGCTAAGTTTTTAGAAGATATTGATGTGGTAGTTATGGGAAAAAATTGTTATAATCAAGGTTTCCATAAGGATTTTAAAGAAAAAGAAGTATACATAGCAACCTCTAAAGAAATAGATAATTATGAAAACTATAATTTTATAAATGATAATATAGTAAAGACTATAAGTGATTTAAGAGAAGAGGGCAAAAATGTATTTTTATTTGGTGGAGGAGTTTTAATAGATAGTTTTGTCAAAGCTGATATTATAGATGAATATGTTATAGGAATGATACCCACTATTTTAGGAAAAGGAAGAAAATTATTTTTAGAAAATAACCCTAAGATAGATTTATCACTTCAGTATTATGGAGTCGAAGATGGGGTAGTAATAATGAAATATTCAAAACGAAATATAAAATAGTACTATACCCAATTATTGGAATCAAATTCTAAGGATTGGGGTATTTTGATATGGAAAAATAGACTTGTAGTTTAAAATTTAAAATTATTTCATTCTATTTAGTGTTTTATCTAATGAAATACACTCTGCATATCGGCCATTCCACATAAATTCATTGTAGTATTTATAAGACTGCTCAGCTGTCATAAAGGTATTATCAACTGTTGTATTTGCGTAAGCTGGAACAATAATATTAAAACCATGCTCAAAACCACATTTTATAGTTGCATCAATGCAATAGTCTGTTTGAAGTCCGACAATAATTATATCTTTTTCATCTTTGAATTTTTCATAGATTTCAAAACAACTAGTTGCTTTAGTTGACTCGTTTTCGGGTCCGTCATCATGACGTACATATATTACTTCAATATTATTTTCTCTATCTATGTAAATTGTATAATATTAAGAATTAAGTTTCAACAAGTAGTAAGATAGTTTATAATATACAAGGTAAATAAAAAATTTGAAAGGAAAATACATAAATGAATTTTAGAGTTATAAATAAAGAAGATTGGGATAGAAGAGAATATTTTGAACATTACTTTTCTGAAGTTCCATGCACATATAGTATGACTGTTAAACTGGATATTACAAAAATTAAAAAAATAAATCAAAAACTATACCCAACAATGCTATATTTTATTACCAAAGTAGTTAATAGCCACTGTGAATTTAGAACATCTTATGATATGAATGGAGATTTGGGTATTTTTGATGAAATGCTACCATGTTATACCGTATTTAATAAAGATACTGAAACATTTACCAATATATGGACAGAATACTCTGATAATTACGATGAATTTTACAAATCATATGAAAAAGACATAGAAGTATTTAGTTCAGTAAAGGGAATGATAGCAAAACCAAATGTACCATCAAATAATTTTCCAGTATCAATGATACCATGGACAACATTTGATGGGTTTAATTTAAACTTACAAAAAGGATACGAATATTTATTGCCAATTTTTACTATTGGAAGGTATTATGAAGAAAATGGAAAATATATGTTGCCATTAGCAATACAGGTTCATCATGCAGTATGTGATGGATTTCATGTAAGTCGCTTCGTAAATGAATTGCAAGAATTAATAAATATTTTAGAGAAGTAGGTATTTGTAGGATAATTTTATGAAACGTGTATTAGTTACTGCGGGAACTGTATTTGTTAGTAAGTATGTAGAAACAAACTTACAACTATTTTCAGAAAACTAAAGTATTGAGTGAAAATGAAAAATCACAAATTAAAATTATTACTGAACATTTGAATGAAAATATTGGTATAGAGAAGAAGAGCAAAGACTAAATCAAGTTCTTCAAATGGAATCAATAGTACGTATAAGTCATATTGGAAGTACATCTGTCAATACAATTTGGGAAAAACCAATTATTGATATTATGGTAGAATTAAAAGCTGGTTGTAATTTTAACCTAATAAGGCGAAATTCCTCTTCCTCACCGTAGGAGGTGGAGGATGTAAGCCTACCGTTAGGTTATTTTTGATTTTCATAAAAAGATGTTATATAATAGAGTCAGTAGTAAATAATAATAAGGAGATAAA
>NZ_JBOFOR010000341.1:0-10604 GCF_051659545.1 Romboutsia sp.
TTCTTTATTATTGAACTTATTATTTTTTAATTCTACAGCTTGAAAAGTTGCCATATATTCCTCCTTGAGTTTTTAATATGATTAAATATTACCAAGAAGGAAATTTATTTTCTATGCAGAGATTCTTTTACGCTTACATTTCTATTTTAAATTATCGGATTAAATTTAAATTACTTTATATATTTATTTATATTTAATTTTATCACCATTACATTTAAACGCTAAAAAGTCATCCTCTAAGTGTTTAAAGGATGACTTTTATGCTTACTATAAAAATTATTTTGCCGTATATCCAGCTTTTAATAATATTTCTACTGCTTCATTTCCTTTAGTCTCATTTACTAATACTATAGGACCTGTACAGCCCATTCCACTTTCTGCATATATAGAAGCTTTCCATAATACCTTAACTGCATCTTCTAAATCCATAACATCTATTCCTGATATTTGATGAGTAACAACTTCCTTTGGAGGCATTGCCACTTCCTCATCAGTAGATTTAACTTCTTTCTTAGTTAAAGCAGAAATTATATCATCAAGTTTAGCATTCTTAGCACTTAAGTATTCATTTTTAGCTATATTATTTACTTCTCCCTTAGCCACATCATAAGCATATTTTAATGCATTAGCAACTACTGGAGAACCTGAAGCTCTTGATAAAATCAATATTCTTCTATGATAATCTTCCCCTACACCTGGACCATATCCATATCCTGCTGCTTCATAATCTCCACCTGTTGTATAAGAAGAGAAAACTTTCATGAATATATTTCCACTTAAAGTATCACAAACCATAACATCAGGTGCACCTGCTAATAAGTCATTTCCTCTCATAACACATCCACCATCTGCTCTTATAGAATCAGCAAATTCTACATCATAACCATTAGATTGTAAATCCTTTAAACATTTTTCTACTTGTCTAGCTCCATCTAAGTTAAGGATACCAATTTTAGGCGATTTTATTCCTATACTTTTTGCAGTAGCTATACCACTAATAGCATTTCTAACCATTGCCTCTATTCTATTTGTTGCACTAGTTCCTGTAGTAGTAGCAAGAATCATTTCTGTTCCTCTAGCAGGAGTAATTACTCTTCCTACTGTAGAAACCCCTATTGGAAAATTATAATGCATAGTAACTACTGCATCTATATAACCACTATCTAATAATTCTTCCATCTTTGCGTGCATTTCTTTTTCACAGTTTACTTCTACTATTTCTAAATCTGTGTCTACTTTAGGGCCTATTAATACTATATCAAATAAATTAGACTTAGCTAGATGAGCTCCTTTTACTAAATTATCTACTCCATGCTCACTACCTAATGTAGTTAATCCTATTTTAATTTTCTTTCCAAATTCACCGCTTTGTATAGCATCAGCTATTTCTAGGAAGGTATTCGCTATTAATTTTTTAGTCATAATATTCCCCCCCTATTCTTCTAACATATCTAATGCTAATTTTTTCATGGACTCAGCTATTATTTTCTTAATTTCTTCCTTAGATACTCCATTAGCTTCTTCAGTCACTCCATTGTTTCTCTCTGCTACAAAAGATACTCCATCAAATAGATTTGTCATTCTTCCTAGGAATAAACTTCCTTTACCAACTATCATAGCTCTATTTTTGTCTCCAGTAGTTAAATCATCTATTAAGAAACCTATATATGGTACTCCTGATGGTATATGACCTTGAGTTGGAGCCCATCCTGGTAAACCTTTCTCTTCAACAAATCCCTTTAAATCTTTCTTTTCTATATCTCCACGCTTAACTGCAAGTGCACCTATCATCTTGTAGTTAGCTTCTGGTACATCCCCTGCTCCTGCTGGTTTTGTTATATCTGGATTTTGCATTTCCACTGAGAATACATCTACATCAGTTATTTTTAAATTAGCTCTATCAATACCTGAAGTTATTAAAGATGTCATTACTGCTTGAGGAGAAGACCCTGTTCCAACATTGTGTTTTCCTACTAAATCAGTTCTAATTATTGGATTTATTCCATCATTTTCAGAAACTAAAACTGCAAATCCTCCTACTACATCTTCTAAAACTGGTAAACCTTTTTTAATATGATCTTTAGCATTCATTCCAAGTTTTGCACTAGCTCCACCTGCAACTACCATTACATTTTTAAATATTCCTGATTTTACAAGAGCTGATGCTTGTATAAGAGCATGTGTAGGTGCTGCACAGAATCCTCTAGTATCTGAACCTGTAGCATTTGTAAGTCCTACTATTTCAGCAATAGCCTTAGCAAAGTTTCCTCCACCTCTTTGATTTATATCTCCACAAGCTTCTTCTGAGCACTCTAATACATAATCTATAGAAGTAGGATCTACCTTAGAGCTTCTTACTAAATGAATACCTGATAATACTCCCGAAGCTTTTACTACTAAGTTTTCAAACATTGTATGTGCATTTAAGTTAACATCTACATCATGAGCTCTTTTTATGTATCCTACAAAATTACTTTCATTATATAAACCTTCTGCAACATGACTATTTACTAATTCTATACCTTCTTCTATATTATCTCCCTTTAACTTCGCTATAAAAGGCATAAGTTCTGGGTAATTATTTTCTATTTTAGGTTTTACTTCATTTATAAATTCTTCACTTAACTTAACTAAATCAAAAGCATCACATATTTGCATCAATGCAATAAACTCATCCTGAGGCATTATCTCCCCAAGCTTACCATTTCTGCTACCTTCTATCTTTTCATTACACCAAGGCATAGAAAATGTTTTTAACTCTTCTGGTCTATTATTTCCTATATAAACTTGATTTGGTATGTAGTTAACTACATCTTCATAATTTCTAATATGGTTACTTATTTCTTTTAAAAACTCTGAATCTGGATTAGTTGCTCTTTCTACATTACAAGTACTACCATTTTGTACTATCATATCTGGAGTATGAATTAGCACATAACTTGCCCCTTTAAGTACTGGATAAGACATAAAGCACCCCCTATAAATTTATATTTATATCCAACACCGAATAAATAAGAGGTGCTGGTAATTTTCATAACTTTACAAATAGATGGACTAAAAAGCCCATCTATTTATACTATCTATTTATCCTAACTACATCTTAAGCCATAACTTTCTTTTTAAATATTGATGTGTCTGGATTTTCAAATACAGTTTGATCTTCAACTTCTGTAGTTAAAGCAGCTAATGCTTTTTCTACTAATCCTCTTCTTAACGCCTTTTCTTCTCTTGGGTCAAGGTTTGGATTTCCAAGTGGATGTGGTATTGCTATAGCTGGAACTATTCTGTTTGCTCCAACTGTTAAAGATATAGGAACTACTGTACACATATGAACTACAGGAACTTCCATAACTCTTTCTATTTCTTTTACCATCGTTGCACCGCAACGAGTACAAGTACCTCACGTAGAAGTAAGTATAACTGCTTCTACTCCTGCTGCTTTTAATCTAGTACCTATTTCATTAGCAAAAGCTTTTGCACTTGCAACTGCTGTACCATTACCAACAGTTGTGTAAAATAACTCGTGTAACTCTCCTATAATACCTTCTTTTACAAAATCTCTAAGTACATCAACTGGTAAAACTCTGTCTGCATCTAAATTAGCATATACTGGGTCGTATCCACCATGTGCAGTTTCATGAGTTTCTTCTGTTAAGTTATCAAATCCTACTAAAGAGTATTCTCCAAACTTAGATGCAGAAGAAGATTCTATTCTATCTGGATTTCCTTTTGGTACTATACCTCCTGAAGTAAGTACTGCTACTTTAATATTTGATAAATCTTTTACTGCCTTAGCAGGAGCAACTCTATCAAATACAGGCATTGGATATTCTGTTACAAATTCCTCTCCCTTTATCTTTTTAAGTAACATATCTACAGCTCTTTTTGATCCTTTTTCGCTATGGAAGAAATTCACTCTTAATCCTCTTTCAAGGTATCCTTCTTCTGCTGGTGATCCTATAGCTTCACCACTAACTAACTTCTGAGCAAAACTAGCTACTTTTGGAAGTGCTTTTCTCATACCTGCAGCTGAGTCAGATGTTTCTATTATATAAACATCCTTTTTATACATATCTGCTCCTGGATTTTCTATATACATTCCTGTAAAACAAGGTATATTTAAGTTTTCTTGAACAACTTTTGTTATAGCTCCTGCAGCTACTCCATATCTACCAGCATTAAATGATGGTCCAGCTATGAAAAGTTGTGGTTCAAACCCTTTTATCATGTTTAATACTTCTTCACTAGCTGATTCTAAGTTTTCATTGAAATATGTATCCCCACATACAACAGTTCCAACTATCTCCATGTTATCCCCTAATAGCTTATCTAGTTGTAAGCTTATTGGAGGTAAAGTTTCAGCCACATGTGGCTTAGTATCAGCCTTTTCTTCTCCACCGATTCCAGCGAAGAATTGATTTATATAATGAACTACTCTTAGTTTTTCCATATTTTATTTTTCACCCCTTTTGTTTAATTAACTATTAAACTTACAGAATTGATTTCTTATACTAGACATTTCGTCTACTATTTCATCAACTTCAAGTACCATTTCCATCATGCTTATTTGTTCTTCATAAACAGCCTCATTAAACTCAGCCTTCATCTCTTCTTCTACAACATGATATACTCTAAGACCTAATTCAACTCCAGCAAGTGGACCCGCAAATGTTGGATCTCCTGCTGTTACTGTTTCTGCTGCAAGACCTGCAGCTTCGGCTTCAGATGCACCTAGTAAAACCACTAAGTTATCAGCTCCGTGTTTTTCACAAGCTTCTTTAACTCTCTTTTGGTTTTCTAAGTCCATAGCCCCAGCAGCCGTTCAGACAAAACATTCTGTTGAAGAGAATATTATCTCCGTTCCTTCTACTGTTTTTACACATTCTTCTATAGCTGGTCCAGGTATACCATCACGGTCACCTATTATAAGGACCTTTTTATTTGCAAGTATGCTCATAATTATCCCCCTTTTTATACTTCTGTTATATATTTTAATGTTCTTATGTTTATTTGTTATCTAATATGTTGTTGTAGATAAACGTCCAAATCCTGTCTCATTTGTAGATCCTGTTATAACTTGTATTTCAGCTTCTATGCTTCCATCTTCTCTTAAACTTCCTGCGAATCCTCCAGCTATTACATCTACAACTTCTATATGACCTATAATTTTATCCATCTTAGGAAGAACTATTAATTCATTAGCATTTCCACCTGTTACAACTGCATCTGCTCTAACATCTGCATCTGCAAGTGATTGAGAAGCTCCATCACGACCTGCATATTCATCTGTTACTATAACTGTTTTTATATCTTCCATTTCTATTTTTTTACAGTTCATTATAAGATCTGTATCTGGGTTACCAAATCCTTCTTGTGAAATTATAACTGCATCTAATCCTAAATACTTACATAACTTAGCAGTCCAGTTTGAAGATCTTTCTTTATCTGCTAGATATACGTTTTCATTAGTTATAATTACACCTACAAAGTTTATTTCTTTTCCATGTTGTTCATATAAGTCTTCAACTATTGAGTTATTTATGTGAACATAAGAAGGGTTTTTATCACATGCAGAAACACAGTTTCCACTAACTATAGCACCATCCATAAGTTCTGTTGGATAAAGTAATGTCGGAACTATTTGTTTTGCATCTACTCCATATACATATGTATCATGAAGTAACCCTTGTGTTTGTAACATATATACATATCCTACTTTAGGAAGTTCTGGATATTCTTTTATAGATTCTAATAATGGTTTAGTTTCATAAACCTTAACTTCATTAGGCTCAACATTTCTTCCTGCTTCTCCTAAATATGCTGCAGCTTTAAATCCTATCATTCTAACAGCTTTTTCATGGTCATGTTGCTTTAATCCATCTACTGGCTCTGCTATAACTACTACATTGTGTAGATTAGAGAATGGACAATAATCAGCACCAGGTCCCGTCATATCTATTATACCTTCTTGGAAACCAACTATTTTACCTGTAGTTACAACTGCACAACCAGAAAGAGCATGAGTTTTTCCAGTACCAACAGTTTCAACTTTTGAAATTATTCCTGGGAATATTCCACCCTTACCTTCAACTTTTACTCTTGGTTCTATTACATCTTTAACAGGTGTTATTCTTACACTTTCCCCTGGATGAACTATATCTAAATCTATAGATTTAATATGGTCATCTCCACCTATTTCTTTAAGCATCTCTTCTTTATTTACGTATAAAACTCCATCTTTAACTTCAGTTACTTCACCAAACTGAACGTCATTTATAAAGATTTTCCCTAACTCAAGACGCATACGTACACCCCCTATTTTTTTATCAAAATTAGTATTTTTATTTATAACTAAGCTTAAATTATTAAGTAATTTATTTTGTACATAATTTCATACTTAATCTTTATCAAGCTTGTTTTAAACTATATATATATTTGAGGTATCCCCAAATTTATAACAACATTATATTATGATTTTAACTAAAGATATTTTTTTATCATTTCTTCTATATTAGATTTAGTTGCATCATCTTTAGTAACTTCATCTATTTTAGCTCCATCTTTATATACAGCTATAGTAGGAAGACCTAATACTTTTTCTTTTATTGCTAATCTTCTTGCTTTTGTTGTATCTAACTTACAGAATTTAAAGTTTTCTGTGTATTGATTTGCTAATTCCTCAACTTCAGGAAGTAATGCTTTGCAAGGCTCACACCCTTCACTCCAAAAATCTACAACAACTATTCCTTCATGTTTTACTACTTCTTCTTCAAAAGTATTTTTATCTAATACTAACATTTAAAATCCCCCTTTATTTTATCTTTATATAGTCGCTTCCTCTAAATGAGTTAAACTATTTTCAATATATTTTTCAGCACTTATTGTAGCTATTGCACCATCACTAGTAGCTGTTACTACTTGTCTAAGCATTTTTATTCTACAATCTCCTGCTGCAAAAACTCCATCTACATTTGTTTTCATATTTTCGTCAGTTTTTATATATCCATTTGCATCCATATCTATTTTGCCTTTGAATATTTGTGTTTGAGGGTCTAAGCCTACAAATACAAATACACCCATTGTACCATCATCTTCATCAGCTTCGTATTCTGTTATTTCCCCTGTTACTGTGTTTTCAAACACTATCTTTTCTAAAATTCCATCCCCTTGTAATTCTTTTATTGTTGTATTAAACATAAACTCTATATTTTCATTTTCTTTAGCTTTTTCCTCTATTGACCTAGCACACTTTAATTTTTCACTTCTATGTACTATAGTAACTTTTCTTGCAAACTTAGTTAAGAACATACCTTCCTCTATAGCACTGTTTCCTCCACCTACTGCAAATACTTCTAAATCAGTAAAGAAATCTCCATCACAAGTTGCACAGTAAGATACTCCTTTTCCAGTAAGCTCTTTTTCACCACTTACTCCTAGCTTTCTAGGTGTCGCTCCGGTTGCTATTATTAGAGTCTTGCCTTTATATTCACTCTTTTCCCCTTTTATTACCTTTATGTCATCATTTAAATCTACATCTACTATTGCATCTTTAACCATTTCTGCTCCAAAGCTTTTACATTGCTCTACCATTCTAGCTATTATCTTTGGTCCAGATGCCTCCTCTACACTACCTGGGTAATTGGCAACGTCATGAGTTGTTACTATTTGACCACCGGTTTTACTTTTTTCAATTATTAAAGTTTTAAGCTTTGCTCTTGCACCGTAAAGTCCTGCTGAAAGTCCTGCTGGACCTGATCCTATTATTATTAAATCATATAAATTATCCATTATAATAATTACCTCCTGATTTTCATTTCTAAGAACCGTTTTCCTATGGGTGTACTTATTTAAATTAATATACTTAGGTATTAAATTCTTTGTATGGTATTTGTTAAAATATCTAAATCAATTACTTGAAAATCGTCTAAAACTTGAGGTGTCCATCTTGGAGTCTTTTTATTGTTTTGAAATTTTGAAGCTGTGTTTATTGCTTCTTCTATTAATGATAATGAATTCGTGTCTAAGTGTTTTCCTTCTTTTATGATAATGCTTCTATAAGGAGTTTCATTTGGTTTTACACTTCCATAAAGCGGATGTGATAATAGCTCGTAACCTTTGTGTATTAAGTCTCTACATTCTTTAAGGATTTCAATGTAGGTGTTTTCTTTATAAATCACTTTTTTACTGCTCAATTCTTTTACTACCAGAGGATTATTGGTGATTATTATCATATGTATCCCACTCTCTTTCAATTTTTCTTTAAAAATAAAAACAGAGAAGACAACATCCCATTTGCCTTCTCTGTCAATTTTATTTTCAGAGGTCCGTCTAGACATAATCTTTTTACCTGAGAATTTCATCTAATTACTGGATAAATAATTAGATTTGTCCCTTCGGTCACTTCTTTTACGAAGCTGTCTCCTATGCCCTTCACTCGGATATTAAATTTTATATATAGGACATCCCTATATACTTTTTCAATACTTTATACCTTAAGTATATAAACTATCTATATAAATTTCAACTATTATTTTTTTTTTTTTGTATATATATTATTATTTTAGTACATAATAAGTATTTTCTCTAAAATTTACTTAATTAAATTAGCATAATCAAATAATGTAAATGTATTTTGCTGTACAAAACTATCTAATCTTTCCTTAGCAATATTTATATACCAGTTTTTATCTAGAATTGTCGGAACTTCTTTTTCTATGATTCTACTGTTATCTATAAATACTCTATCTGGTGTGTAACTTATTTTTTCAGGATTTTTATTTTCTTTGATTTTCATAATTGAGTTATGAGAAATACTTTTACTGGCAAAAACTCTAAGCACTTTTAAATTGATTTTTTCATTTCCATAAACTACATGACTATACTTTCCTGTGGCTTTAACACATTTTTGAAAATCAATAAGATTGTTAGAATTATTTATAGTAGTTTCTATATGTATATTATTTATAAGTTTTTCTTTTATTGCTCTGTTTATTATAGGTAAATCATTGTCTATAATACTTAGCTTTTTTACATAAGCACCTTTACTCTTAATTTTTTCACTCTCATCTACGTATACATAATTATTTACATCTTTTTGAATAATCTTTTTTATAAAATCATGCTCTAACTCCATTTTAGTTCTTTTGCACCATTCTTTACAAATTTCTAGGTAACTATCTACATCTCCTTTAGAATTAAACTTAAACATAACTCCATCAGTGTTTCCTTGTATAAATTCCGCATTTTCACCAAATTTAAGTTCTACTTTTTCTATAAGATCTAACAATAATAATTGCCCATTTACACAAATACCATTTCCTTGTCTAGGGTCATAAAGGTCATTATTTATATCCATACACGCTCCATAAGTGCTATTTAATACAAGTTTTAATGATTTTTCTATTGGGTTATTTTCTTTTTTTAATTTTATACGATTATCTCTTATTTCTTTATACTTATCTGGATTTTGTACATTTCTACTTAAAAGGCCATACTCTATCATTATAGATGGATAAAAAGAGCTTACATCTGAATTAACTATATAATCACAAGCTTCATATTTTTTTCTTGCAGAGTGAAGTCCACCCCATCCAAAATCTGTTTCTATACCATATACATTAGTTCTAAAGTATTTCTTTTGGTCTCTGTTATTTTGGTTTAAGTACCAATCTTTTATATAATTATATTTACTTAATTTTAGAGTATCTACAATTTCAAATTCTAATACATCATTTCTTTCATAATTTGGCTTTTTTGCTCCTAATATATAAGCACTTAGCTGTGCTTCTGTTTTATTTATCATAGCATCATCTAAGTTAAAATATTCTATTAGATTCATTTGAGCTTGATATTTGTAGTAATTTTCTTCAAATACTTTAAAAGTCATTCTAACATCATGAAGACAATAGGTTGTCAGCTCCTTAATTTCCTCTTCAGTAGGGTATCTATCTAAGTCAAAAGATACACTACTTTCTCTAATATCTTCACCCATAAATAATTCAAGTTCTTTTAAGCTTCTGTAGCTATCATTTATTTCAAAAATATAGAGTGGTATTCTATTTAAGTTTCTATCTATACTCCAACCTGATACTCTACTTTCAATAAGTTTATCTGATACTATACATGGGTCTATGCCTGCAATTATCGCCTTTAGTATCCACTGATCGTATCCTTTAATGTTGTACCCTACCCATACTGAGTCTTTATTTTTTTCGTATACTCTTATTAGTTCTTCTCTATTATTTATTATAGTGTGTTCTTTTTTAGTCTTGTAATCTTTCATACAGCACATCCAAAAGTTAGTTTTAGATAGTACTTCAAAATCTATTATTATACGTCTTCTTTCTTTTTTCATACAAATCTTCCTTACTTTTTTAGTTTGTACTAATATTTTACCCTATCTTTACACAGATTAACTTTTTTAATAAATAATTATATAAAAATTCAAGTTTCAAGCCTAGATAAGAATTGACACACTCCCTACAGCTAAAGCAGAGGGATTCTTGGTGGCTAACGACTTAATCACACCTAAACGATATAATCAGAGGTTGTTACAAAGCCAAGCAAAATAGACGGTGTCTTCGCCACTACTACCTTAAAGTTGT
>NZ_JBOFOR010000342.1:0-5483 GCF_051659545.1 Romboutsia sp.
ACTATACAAAAACATGCCATAGAGGGATTAATTTGGTTTACACCGTTCTTAGAAGAAAAATGGAAAGAGGAAAATAGCAAAGAGCAACTTTTAAATATAGTTAGACTTACAGATACGGAAGAATCAGTTATGGGTATGAGTCCACATTTTATGATTATTTCAAAAAAGTAATTTTAGATTATGATTGGAGGAACTGTGGAAAAATTACAAAATATAGATATTTTAAAAGAGCAATATAATAATGATAATAATTTAAACAAAAGAATATCAATACATGATAAATATTCAACTAATAAGTTAGGGTTTGGAAATTGGATAGTTTCAAATTATGATATTTCACCTGATTCTATGATTTTAGAACTAGGATGTGGGACAGGAGACATGTGGCTAGAACATATAGATGTGATAGAAAATGGTTCCAAATTAGTGCTAACAGACTTTTCTCAAGGTATGTTAGAAAGTGCACGAGAAAAATTGGAGAAACATGAGAATATAGCTTTTGAAGTGGTTGATATTCAAAATATACCATTTGATGATGAAAGTTTTGATATTGTGATTGCCAATATGATGTTATATCATGTTCCAGATTTAAACAGAGGACTTTTAGAAGTAAGGCGTGTACTTAAACCTGGTGGTAAATTTTATTGTGCTACATTTGGGGAACATGGAATTGTTGAATATATAGAAAGTGTTTTAAAGGAGTTTATTGTTACTGAAACAAAAAATAATGCTTTTACTCTTCAAACTGGAAATAGTAAATTAGCCAATCATTTTAAATGTGTAGAAAGATTAAATTATGAAGATTCATTAGCGGTTAGTGATATAGAGGATATCATAGATTATATTTATTCACTGGATCAGATGACGAATCTTAATAATATTAATCGTGAGGTTATTAAAGAGGTTTTAGAAAGTAAAAAAGAGAGTGGTGTTCTGAAGATACCAAAAGAATATGGGATGTTTGTTTGTATAAGATAATTATGACAATCAAATTTATAAATGTGGGAAGCAATTAGTTGATATGGTTTACTTGAAGAAAGAGGTGTGTAATTTGAAGGAACAATATTATTTAATAGAACCTGCGATGGAAGATGAGGAAGCTATGAAACTTTTATTTACAAAATGGAAAGATTTTGGTGGAAGAATGAATCCTGGACTATTGAAACGTTATAATAATGATTACAGAAAGTGGCTACAGTGTATTGAAGACTGGCACAAAGGGGTCAATATTGGAGAAAATGTTCCACAAACATTATTTTTTCTTAAAAATAGGGAAGGTACAATATTGGGTGCAACATCACTTAGACATTATTTGAACCATACAAATATTGTAGATGGTGGCCATGTAGCATACGGAATATGTCCGCAATACAGAGGGTGTGGGTACGGAAAATTAATTCTTGATTTAGCTTTGAAGAAACTATCAGAAATGGGAATTGAAAAAACTCTTGTAACTTGTGATACTGATAATATTGGCTCACAGAAAGTGATTTTATATAACGGTGGTGTTTTGGAAAATCAAACTTATGATGAGGATGGAATATCTATTAATCGATATTGGATAGATAACTAAAGATTAGGGTAAAAGTAGATAAATTTGAATTTATATGTGAGATTATTTGCGATTTTAAGTGTTCACGAAAATATCTGTTTTAGTGGACACTTAGTTTTTATACATTCTGTTATAATTACTATAAATAAGTTATGTATTTTTTGAGGGGGTGAATTTTATGCATGCTTATGCATTTGTAGCTTATTTTGATTATGAAACTGAAGAATTACTAAAAAACTTATGGAAGAATTTAAGTGAAAAACATATTACTCAATATGGTGTTGAGTCAAAAGGCAAAAGGCCACATATTACAATTGCAGACTATGATAATTTAAGTAAAAATAAGTTTATACCTTTACTTGATGAGTTTTACAATAATAAATCAAGTGTAGCTGTAGAACTAAATACACTAGGTTCTTTTATCAATACTGGAACTTTATTTATTGCACCAATGTTATCAAGGGAATTGTTTGATTTTCATAGGGAACATCATAATTACTTTAAGATATTTAATGATAATGAAAAGTCATTCTATATCCCGGGGAAGTGGACTCCTCATTGCACAATTGCAAGTAGATTAAATGAAGATAATATGATACAAGCATTCAATCATTGTAAGAGTAATTTACAAAAAATCTATGGTGAAATAAGTGAAGTTGCTCTTATAGAAGTTAAATTGAATGACTATGGAATAGCAGTAGAAGATACAGTTATATTTTCTAAAAAACTTAAATAATTAATAGGAGAATCGATTGAAGAATCGGCTATTAGAGAAGTTAAAGAAGAAACTGGTCTTGATATTATAAACGATTTCTTTGATGGTAAAAAAGGAATATTTAGATAAGCACAATATTAATATAATATGAACTAAAAAATCCAATATGCAATAGCTATTAAATGGAATAAAAAAATAGAGAAAATATATGAAAATACCGAAACATTAGGGGGATTTTATGAATCATAAGGGAACAAAAAAAATAGAAACTGAAAATTTAATTTTAAGAAAGTTTGAATTACCAGATGCAGATGCGGTATATAAAAACTGGGCAAATGATTCAGAAGTTACAAAGTTTTTAACATGGGGTCCAATGAGGGATGTTGATACTTCTAAAGTAGTTGTAAAAAGCTGGATTGATGAATATGAAAAAGAAAATTTTTATCAATGGGCGATTGTTTTGAAAGAAAACGGAGAAGAGCCAATAGGAACTATTAGCGTTGTGCGTCAAGACGAAGAAATAGGAATGGTTCATATTGGTTATTGTATAGGAAAAGCATGGTGGAATAAAGGTATCACCTCAGAAGCACTAAGTGCTATAATTGAATACTTTATAAATGAGGTTGAGGTGAATCGTATTGAATCAAGACATGATCCTCTTAATCCAGGTTCAGGCAAGGTAATGATAAAATGTGGAATGAAATATGAAGGTACGATGAGAAAAGCAGATATCAATAATCAAGGTATTTGTGATTGTGCTTATTATGCTATATTATCTGAAGATTATAACAGGGAGTAATTTTAAGAATTAAAATATGAATAATTATTATATAAAATAAAAAATGTTATAAAAGGAGGAGTAATTTGAAAATAAGTCCTATTATAGAATCCGATAGACTAATACTAAGAAATTTTAAAGAAAAAGATATAGACATATTATATGGCTACAGAAATGATAAAAATTGTAGCAAATATCAAAGATGGGAAGACACTTCTAAAGAGTATCTTACAAACTTTATAAAAGAAGAAAAATTAAAAACTTTAAATAATGATAGTTTACAACTTGCAATAGCACATAAAGAAAGTGATGATTTAGTAGGAGATATATTTATTTCATTCAAAGGAAATTGTATAACTATAGGCTATACAGTAGACTCTAAATATCATAGAAAAGGGTATGCTTATGAGATGATTAAAGAACTAATAAGTTATCTATTTGATAATTTTGAAGGCTATGAGATAGTAGGTTTAGTTCATCCAGACAATGAACCAAGTAAAAGGCTATTAGAAAAACTGAGCTTTGATAGTGAGGGATATGTAGAACAATTAGATAGCTTAGTTTATTGTTTGGAAAGTTCTAGATGAAGACTTGTGTACTAAAGGTATGATTGATAAAGATACTTTTAAATGTTTATTAAATCCTTCTTTATTATTCTAGCTACATAGAAAAGAAGATATTGATGAATTGATGGAAGGATTTAAGGTTACTCGTCTTAATTATCCAGAGTATGACATTTCAAAAGGTTCAAGAATTATAAAGTTCTTGAACCTTTTTCTATTCCGCGGGCTTTAGGTTATAGTTAATGTAAAGTTAAAAAATGGATATACCCCTTTACATGCTTGTGAATATATGATAATATTTATTCATGAATATTTATTAATAAATATTCATAAAATGATAAAAAGATATAGGGAGGTAAAATGGCTAAAAATTTTACGGAAATTGATATAACTAGTTTAAAAAATAAATTAAAGGAAGAATGTGAAAAGAGTTGGAAAGAAAATGGATATAAATCAACTAATATAGCTTATTTAACTAAGAAAGTAGGAATATCTACCGGCTCATTCTATAGATTGTACGAAACAAAAGAGGAACTATTTTTTGAAGTACTTTACATGATTCAAATCAATTTAAAAAATAAATTAAAGTATATCCTTAATCAAAATAAGGGATTGGATGGGTTTAAGGATGCTATTAGGTGGATTTTTGAAGAATACTCAAGTTATCCAAAGCTTTATAACTTTAATAACCCTGACTATTTATTATTTATAAATAAATTATCAGAAAAGGATATTGAATCTTTAAAACTGCATAATGATGATTTCTTCCATGAAACATTAATAAACTCTAATTTGAGTTTAAAAATACCAAAAGAAAAGGCTTATGCAATATTAAATACCTTACTTGTCACATCTACAATGGATAAAGAATTTAGTTGTAATAAACTAGAAGTATTTGAGTTTTTACTAGAGAGTTCAATAAAGAATATGTTTAATTAAACTAAGGAGTAAAAAATGAAAAAATTATTAATACCTATTCCAGATTTTATACCAATAATTTACTTATCAGAAAATACTATACAGAATTTAAGTTATATCTCAATTTGTTTATCAATGTTTATTTTTTCATTTGGATTTTATAGATTTAATAAAAAGAAACCTCATGGTATTAAATTAATTATTTTAAGTGGGTTATTGTTGATTAATCCAGTTATAAATTTAGTATCATGCTAATGAAAGGGGCGTTAAAATGATTAATAAATTAAATTCTACGCTAGAAAAAGTTAATTCTATTACTGGTGTTAAAATTACAACTCCACAACCTACTAAAATAGGATTACAGTTAAGTAGAGGACTATCCTTAGCTATAGGAATAGGAGGGGTAACATTAGGTGCAGTTTGTTCCTCAAAAATACTTCTAGGTCTTGGGGCATTAGGTTCTATAAGTGCAATTGCTACAACTAGTGAATTAAAAAAATTAAAGTAAAATATAATAAATAATCAAAGTAAATCTTAAGTATAAATAAAGAAGGATATTATTTATGAATGTAGAAATCCAAAGTTACAGTAGGTAAGTATACGTGAACTACCATCCACTTAATTAACCTACGGCTAATTTGAAGTGGTGGCTTCTTGGTCAATATAGCCAACGCTACAAGTTTACCCAAGCTAACCCCGTCGCACCGACGGTTTGTGTTATCAACACTAATAATACCGACTTCTCTCTCGGTAAGAGCCACCCTCTTGGATTGTGAATAGAATCAAGTCTGTACACGTCATGGCTTGGTTTTCGCTCGATGTACAGTTGGCGATTGGTTGAATATTTTACGGTACTGACCATTTCCAGTACCAACCTGATATATTCAGTTTTGAAAGTTCTAAACGTATTATTAGTATAACAAATTTAGAAAAAAATATGAATAGTAAAATAACCTA
>NZ_JBOFOR010000343.1:0-9737 GCF_051659545.1 Romboutsia sp.
TTTTCATTTAGAATATATATATATATATTTTATTAAATAATCTACATGATTTTGATAAGCTAATTACAGTTAACTATTTAAAGTGTAGGTGTCACGATATAGAGAAAATGTAGATATTAAATTAGAATATATATATATAATTTTTTTTATTTGTAAAATATTTCTAACTTCTAATTTTAAATATAAAAATAGACTATAGATATTTTATTTATCTTAGTCCATTTTTCGTTCTTCTATTACAATTAGACCTTTTATTGTTCTTTATTACAATTAAGTACATTTTTACATTGCTATAATACCCCTATCATATGCATATAAAGCTGCTTGCATTCTATCTTTTAAGTTTAATTTTGCAAATATATTGCTGGTGTGCTTTTTAACAGTATGCTCTGTTATGAAGAGCTCTTTTGAGATTTCTTGATTGCTCTTACCTTGAGCTATACAGATAAGTATTTCATGCTCTCTTTTTGTTAGGTCATTTATATATTCAGTAGTTCCTCTTGTTATATAGTTTTCTGTTAAGTCTGGATCATAATATTTTTTTCCTCTTGAAATTTGTTTTACTGCATATACAATATCTTCAGAATCTATACTTGCTAATATATATCCATCCACTCCAGCTTTCATACACTTTGAAAACAATCCTTCATCTTCATAAAAGTCTAATACCATAACCTTTGTATTTGTTCTTTCTTTTATATTTTTTATGTCTTCTAAATGTTGTTTATTATTTTTATTTAAATCTATAAGTACTAAGTCATAGTTTGATTTATATATGTCTGTAAATAAATGACTTTCTGTTATGTTGCTTACACATTCTTCCTTAGATAATATTTCTATGATTCCTTTTCTTATAATCAATGATCCTGATATTACAATAACTTGCATATTTATCCCCCTATTTAAATATACTAGCTATTTAGTCGGTTGCACTACTTGCTCCGTATACCCTTAAGTGCCCAAATATAGAATATACTTCATCGCATCTAAATACCCACATTTACTATTTTATATTATTATATGTTGTTACTCTTATTAGTTTCTTTATACTTATATTTTATAGTATATTAGTTTTATTCAAATCATCAAAAAGTAGTATTCTTTATAGTACTAAAGTATAATATTGTATACAATTAATGACATTCGTATACATATATGTTCTTCTCTCGCTATTTTTATTAAAAAAAGCCCATAAATTTACTTTATGAGCTTTAAGATTACTTATTTCTGGCTATATATGAAATTTTTCAATTCTTTTTTGTTATATTCTTTATCCCATTCAGTTACCCAACCTTTTTCCTCTTTTAAAACATCTTTTCTATGGGACTCTATTGGAAACTCTAGTTGATTTATTTTATTATCTTTAAAATCATACGCCTTTATACCTATTTCTGCCATTTCTAATGGAGCTATATTAGTCTTGCAATTGCTCAACAAAATATCTACAGCATCTTTTATAGTTGATAAATCTTGTTTTAGTAACTTGTTATAAGCACCGTATATAATTTCTCTTTGTCTTTGGTCTCTCGCATATCCACTATCAGCATATCTGATTCTACTAAAGGCTAGTGCTTGATATCCATTTAAATTATGAATACCTTCACCCTGTATATACTTTATAGGTTGAACTTTTTGGTCTTTATTACAAATTGAATAAGTGCTATTTATTGAATCATTTAATAGTTTAATATTCTTTGAGTCTACATTTACTTCAACTCCTCCAATTTCATCAACTATATCCATGAAAGATTTAAAGCTCACTGTTATATATTTGTCTATAGATATGCCAAAGTTTTGATTTATTGTTCGTAGTAATAATGGTGGTCCTTCGTAGGCATAGGAATGGTTTATTTTTTCTGTACTATATCCAGGAATATCTACATATGTGTCCCTTCCTATTGAGGTTAGTCTTATATCTTTATTTTTACTATCTATAGTTAGTATAATCATAGAATCTGATCTATTTCCTTTTTCTCTATTGTCTCCATCTACTCCTATTAATAATATATTTAGAATATCTTTATTAATATAAGTGTAATCTTCCAATGCTTTTACATTATTTTTATTCTCTTTTTCATAAATTTGATTTAGCTTATAGTATACACATGTAGCTACTGATATAGGTAATGCAATTAAAATTACTAATAAGCTTATTACAACTTTTTTGTCATAACAATCCCCCCTGTACTTTATCCTACTTATTGATATATTCTTTTCCTTGTGTCTTCTAACAATCCATTATCTTTAGCATATATTATTATGTCCTGTCTATTTTTTAAACTTAATTTAGTCAAAATACTACTTACATGCTTTTTTATGGTGTAATCAGTTACATTTAAAGCTTTAGCTATATCTCTATTGCTTAATCCTTTTGACACCTGTACTAGTACTTCATGTTCTCTATTAGTCAATCTTTGAGTGTCATATGTTGTAGTATTATTTATAGCATACTGTAATAAATCTGAATCATAATATTTTTTACCACTAACAACTTTTTTTACTATGTAAATAAATTCTTCTTTTTCAGCAATATTAAGTATGTAAGCATCTATATAATTCTTACTTATACTGTAAAATAAATTGCTGTCTTTCCTTAAATCTAGAACCATTATTTTTAATTTCTTAAATACTTCTTTGGTAACACCTAAAGTTTCTATTATACTTACATTTGATGCATTTACATCTATAAAAGCAAAATCTAGCTCATCTATTTCTTCTTGCCTTAAAGTATCTAAATTTGATGTTACTTTTATATTAGCATCTAGAAATATATTTTTGAAAAGGTTACTTAGAGAATCTTTAACTATAAATGATTCAGATGCGACTAATATATTCATCCTTAATTTACCTCCAATATCTGCATCCAGTTTTATTATTTAATTAAATTTTAATATTTTTCTTTAAAAATACATATTCCCTAAAGTACTTATATATACTTATACTCACGCTTATACTTTATATTTTATTTCTTACTCAATAGAGTAATAACCTCGCTGTTTATAGCATAATTTTCAAGCAAAAAATCAGATAACTTATTTAACTAAAAATAAGTTATCTGATTTTATATTCAGAACTAATTATTAAGATTTGAATCTGCATTTACATTTTGTGTTGTATTACTACTTTCAGGTTTTACTTCTCCATTTACATCAGGTTTTGTACCATTATTTTCATCTGGTTTTACTTGTCCATTTCCATCTGGATTTGTTCCATTGTTTTCATCTGGCTTTGTTTGGTCATTTCCATCTGGATTCGTTCCATTATTTTCGTCTGGTTTTGTTTGACCATTTCCGTCTGGATTTGTTCCATTGTTTTCATCTGGTTTTGTTTGGCCATTTCCATCTGGATTTGTTCCGTTATTTTCGTCTGGTTTCGTTTGACCATTTCCATCTGGGTTTGTTCCGTTATTTTCATCAGGTTTTGTTTGACCATTTCCATCTGGGTTTGTTCCGTTATTTTCATTAGGTTTTGTTTGACCATTTCCATTTGGTTTGTTGTTAGTATTAGGCTTGTTATAATTCGGCTTATTGGTATTATTGGTTGTAGTTTCACTGTTGTTGCCTTCATTTGAGTCTTCTTCTTTGTCAGCTTGATTATCTATAGGTTGGCTTTGTTCTTCTGACTTGACCTGAGTTGTCTCTTTTACTACCTGTGGTACGCTGATATACTCATCATCTGCTAATGCTACTATACTATCTCTTTGTATTGAAATACTAGCTGAAACCATGGCTGTTATCATTACACCGCCAATAATAATCTTCCTCTCTAAGTTTCTCATTATATTCTCCTTCTTTAGTATTTACTTTATTAAATTTGTAGTTTCACTATTATATTTTCTAGATAATATAAAGTTAAACCTTTACAATTAATTCTTGTATATTTATTGTTTTTTTACATCTTTAATTAGCATTTGTATATTTTTTCCAGTATATGTTAATAAATTAAATATTAATGCTTGGAAAGGGTGAAAAGAATGTCTAAAACTTTTAAAGTTGTAGCACTTATATTAGGTTTGATTATAACAATAGTAATGTTTCTCAATATAAATGGATTATTACCTAAGAAGGAAAATGTAAAAAATAATAACTTGACTCATTTTAAAGAGGATAAAATTAATACATCTACTAGTAATAAAAATAAAGAAAATAATAATACTATAGATTTAGCTTATAATTCTGAGGAAAAAGATATACTAATAAGTTCTAACAATATTCAAGGAGTAGTGTCTATTAATTCTAATACAAAAAAAGTAGATTACAAGGCTTTAGATGATAAAGCTAAGGTATATGCTGATAAATATATTAACGTTGATAAAAAATATATGGAATATTTGAAAGCAAATTCAGATTCAATTATAAAAGAGTTTAATAATGGAAGTATGATAGAAAAGTACTCTCTAGTAAACAAAATACTCGACAACTGTGATACTAATATTAGCGAAGGTGATTTAATAAACATTGCCCTTAATTATTTAAAATAGATACACAACAGAAATAAGGTTATAAACTTTAATTAGTTCATAACCTTATTTTTTATTACCAAACAAAGACTTAAATATACTAGTATTAGCTATTGGCATATTTTCAAGTATTATATCTTCATCGTTTAAAACTCTACTTGGATTTTCAATAAATAAATTATCTGCAAATATTTTTCCATACTTCTTCGATACATAGTCGTAAGCTTCTTTTATAAGCGGTCTTCTTACAGTTGGTCCATGTGCATCTGTAGCTATGAAGTGAACATGGTTATTTTTAAGTAACTTGTGAGTAATTTTATGATGTAGGGGTATTTGTTTTTTCAATACACTAGATGCATTTACTTGTATAAAGGCACCTTCCTTTATTATATCTTCCACTTTTTCTGGATTTTCTTGTATTTCACTATACCTTTCAGTATGAGCAATTATTGGTTTATATCCTTTTAATTTTAACTCATATAGTATATTGCATATAGTATATATTGATTCATCATAAGAAAATTCCACTAGTATATATCTACTATTATTCATTGTAAAAATTTCGTCTTTGCTAAAAGTTTTAATTAATATGTTATTTAAATATATTTCATTTCCCGTTGCTATTTCAATATCAATATTATTATTTTTTAGTTGTTGATTAAAGTCTAGAATTTTAAATAATAAGTCTTTATTTTTTTCATCACTATAGCTTGTGTTGTAGTGTGAAGTGTTTATTATGGTTTTTATTCCTTCATTTTGGGCTATTTTAGCCATCTCTATTGCTTCATCTATATTCTTAGGTCCATCATCTACGTTGGGTACTATATGGCAGTGTATATCTATCATCGGATACCTCCTATTTAACTAAAGCTAGATAGTTCTATTTTTATAGGTTTGACCATATATACTAATGTAATTTACTATATTTTAAGGAGGCTCTATGAGAAAACAAGATAATATAAAAATATTATACCTATCATCTATTGGCCTTGGCTTAATAATTGCATTTTTGCTTAATTTTTTATGTAGGTTAGTATATACAATCATGCATACTTTTGTATATTTAACTGGATTGATGACTGTATTCTTTATGGTACTTTTTTGCTTTGCTATATTGGCTTATTTAATTTTGAAATTATATAGAAATTATAACTGTTGGAAAAGAAATTCTTTAACAGGTACTGAGAAGCTTGTTTTAATAATAAAAAGTGAACTAATTATAATTGTAGAAATGGTATTATTTATTCTGTTATTAACTTTAATTTTTACTTAGTTACGTTTAAATAATACTTCTTTAATTATTTTTTAATTGTATTATCCTAGCTTTTTTAGACTTGTATTTTCAAATAGTAGATTCTCTATTATTTCAATTTGTTCATTTACTGTAAATTGATTTTCTGGTCTTGTTATTTTGTAATATTTGATATTTTGAGCAATTTGCAAGCACTTTTTTAAATATGCAGGCTCCATACCTCCAGAGTACATTATAACTTCTATTCTAAAGATATTTTTAATCAAGTTTGATAATTTTTCAGTACCCTTAATCTCACACATTTCTACTTTAGATACATCTCCTTGCTCTAATTCTATGACTGTGTTTAGTGGTATTGGTTTATCTATAAAGCTACCTAAGGCTGGTACTATATATTTTATGTTCATATCACCTCTATGTGGGGTGTATTTTGATTTGTCATAGCCTAGTTTATCCATAGTATCTTCACATAGTTTTTGATATGGAAATCCTGGATTTATCATGTTTGTTTTATCATGGTAAATAGCTGCTACATCATCTGCTACAAAGCCATAGCCTTTTTTTCTTAGTGCTGTTGTTAGTGTAGATTTTCCCGCTCCTTTGTCTCCTGTTATTACACATCCTAGTTTGTTGATTTGTAGTGCTCCACCATGTATGGCAACAGTATTTCTCTGTAGTAATACTATACCTAATACACTGCCTAGTATGTATACTTTTAGTAATTGTTCATCTATCTTTGTACATGGTTCTATAATCACTTTATTTCCATTTTCTATATAATATGTTGCTAAATTATCTATATTAAACCAACTTCTTTGTTTTTTATAATCTGCTTCTATTCCATCTTTTATTAGTTTTTTAATGTCTTCTGACATTCTATTAAAATTAATACTCACATGTATATTATCATCTTCTATAACTTCTAATCGGCATAGCTCTGGAATCTCAATTTCAGATTTAATATTTAACCCATACACTTTATAAAAATAGTTCATTTAGGCCTCCTTCTTATATTATATTAATTATTTTAACTATTTTTAGTTATTACTCATACTACTCATTAATTTAGTTATTCTAATACTTTAGAGTAATATTAATCTTAAATTAAATATTATATTATTTATTAAGGGAGGTGTTTTATATGAAAAAATGGGAAAAACCTATAATTTATAGCTTAGGTATTGAAAATACATATGGTAATAAGCATAAACCTGATTGCTCTCTTCCACCTGACCATCAAGGTCCATGTAAGAGAGGTCATAAGCCTGGATGTCATATACCTGGTAACCATTGGGGTAGACCTTGTAAGCCTGATTGCTCTTAAATTTCTTTTAAATACATAATAACTATCCATAATAAAGCTTATTATGGATAGTTATTATGTATATAGTTCTATCATAATTTTATATAATTTCTTATCTATTAGTATACTTGATATATTATTGCTATACTTTCTATTATCTAACTATCTTTTATAGTGCGCATGTCCATATTGCTTCGAATGGCATTCTTTACATAATGCTTTAAGATTTGTATAATCTGTATTATACTTATTACTATCAATATGATGTACATCTAAGTCCTTTTTATTATTAGAACAATTCTTACCACATTGCTCACACGTCCAGTTTTTAAACTTTCTATAACTATAAGATATCTCACTCCAATTCTTACTATATTCATTCATAGGAGCTGTAGTGCTTTCATATTTAGGCATTTGGTTAAATCTAGTATCATACTTTTCAAGAAACTCCTCCAATGAGAAAGTATTATAGATATAACTTCTATCAGATCTATAGTTGCTATATCCCTTGTAATTAATTTCGGTTAAACAATTCTTACAAACACAAAGCTCCTTTAATATATTTTCATCACTAATTTGATGGCTCATTGCATCAAATACATTGACATGAAATCTTCCATCAGTTCTTCTACTTATAACATATCTGTTAAGCTTATTATTATTTCTCATCTCTCTTAATGTCTTACACCAAGAAACATGATATTTATACTGACTTTGATATGAATACTGATCTCGTATATATAAAATTACATTCTTATCTTCATATACTATAGTATTATCTAATCCCATATCTAGATCATTTAAATTAATATCTAACCCTATCCCACTTTCTAATTGTTCAAACTGAGCTTGTTTTAGCTTAATTTTATTGAAGTAAATATCAAATTTAACATCTGCTACATATCCATCTTTGATGTTCATTTTTCTTCGTATCTTTTCAAAAGTATTATTTTTAAAAAAGTCTGGTAATCTCATATATCCCCTCTACTTATTGTATTCATCTACTATTTCATTTATAGTTTCATCTGCATTTGTTATAACTCTAAATTCTACTCTTCTTGATGACTTTTTATCCTCATTATTATTTTCATCATACAAACGTTTACTATACGACATACCATTTGAAGTAATATTATCTATTAGCCAGTCTTCATATTGTTGTAGTTCATCCATATTCATTATATATTTTAATACATTTCTTGTTCTATCTTGTGATAATTCCATATTTCCAAAATATGATTCTTTTTTATTAGTATTTTCTTTCCATTCACTTGATGTATGTCCTTCTATTCTTACCTCTTTTACATTCTCTTTATTATTTTCATAAATAACCTTTATGTATCTTGGGAAAAATGAATCTAATATTTCTTTAAACTGTGATTTAATCTCAGCTTCACCCTTTTCAAAAAATACATCTGGTTCACTGAATCTTACAGTAGAATCTTTGTCTATTTGCATATTCCATCTTTTCAAATCATCTTTAAATTCATCATATAGGTCATCATATATATTACCTTTAGTATCTTCATACGTTTTTACTACTTGTTGTATTGTATTTTGTTGTTTTTTTATACTTATGCTTTCGTCTACTACTCTACTCATAAATGCAACTGAAATAAATAAAAATACTATCATCAGACCAGACATAAGATCCGATACTGATGACCATATCCCATCTTCTTGTATTTTTTGTCGCCTTAGCTTATCTAGTTTACTCATTATTATACAACTCCTTGTGCTATATTCACTACTTCTCTTAATTTATTAGCTAGGGGCGTATAATCTTTACTAAATCTTTCTGATATTGTTACTAATTGACTTCCAAATGATGTTAACGATTTTGTAAGTTCTTCTTGTAATAAATCATCTAGTTGCTCTACTTTTTTTTCAAATACATTTTCCATTTCTTCTACTATATTTTTTATCTGTGATGATGTATTTATAGTTATATCTTCTAGCCTCTTTGTAGAATCATTGATAACGCTATCCAAGTTATTATTTATATTATTTGTTGTCTTTTTTAATAGTTCAGCTTGGCTATTCATATATTCCATATTTAATTGTAATGAATTTTGTACTTCACTCGTAAATGCACTTAATGTATTATTAAACCTTTCTTTTGTTTGTTCTAAATGATCATTTATCTCAGGTATGCATACTCTTAATTGATTTATTATTATTTCAAAGTTGCTCATATAATCTTCAACTTCTTTTTTAAATATAAGGTTATATTGTTTAAATAATTCAGTAATATGTTCTGTTGAAATTGCACAATTTTGAGACACATCTACTGTAAGTTTTTCTATATGATCTTCTACTAATTCTATATTCTTATCCAAAGTATCTTGTAAATTATCTACCGTATTTTTAATATATATATTAGTATTTTTAAAATAATTATCGATACTAGGTATAGATTCTTTTGCTTTTTCTGAAACTTCTACTAAATTCTCTGCTGAGAGCTTCATTTTCTCTTGAGTAGAACCTATTTCTACAAGTATATTATTTAAATTTTCATTATTCTCTTTCATAAGATTTGAGTTATTTGATATATTTTCTATAGATTTATCTATAGTTTTAATAGATTGTTATACGTCAATTTATTTCATATGAAAATATACCTAAAAAAGCAATTTAAAATATCTTTCATTTAATAGAAGATATCTTAAGTTGCTTTTTTAATAATCAGATTATATAATCTGATGTAAAAGATTATAATTAAT
>NZ_JBOFOR010000344.1:0-4588 GCF_051659545.1 Romboutsia sp.
GGTTGCCAGGATTTTTTAGACATTATGTCTTATATTGGAACCGCTAAAAAACATGGTATAAGTCCATTGTTAGCCTTAAAAAAAGCGCTATTAGGTAAAAGTAATTTTATTTTAACTTAATAGCGACTGAATAGTTACACTATTTTTATTATTATCGTTATTAATATTTTCAGGATGTAGTAGCACAAAAACAAATAATAGTAGTATTGAAGTTAGAGGATTGACTTTAAAATTATCATTAATTAGAGTTGCCTCTGATGTATATTCTATTAATTATGGCTCACCAAGCCTATTTACTAAAGAAATGAGGATATAGACATATTCAAATTTATGGAAGAAGAAAGTGGAGTAGAATTTGAAAAAGATTATAAAGCTGTATTTTATATGGACTTACCACCTATTGGAGCAAGAGGATTTGAAAAAGGTAATTTATTAATATCAACACTTCAACCTTATAAAAGTAAAGATAATGTATTAAATACACCATTTCATGAGTATTCACATAGACTATTCCAAACTTTTACAAGAAAAACTGAATTTACACAGGTAACAGATAAATTACTGAAAGAGAAGGACTTATTAGAAAGCTTTGAAAATGGTGGAGATAAAGGCTATGATTGGATTGGATGGTGTGAAGAAAATCTAGTAGAAGGATTTTCAAGATATTTAGAATATAAATATTATGGTGAGATGAATAGCAAAAAAACTTATATATATGATTTAATGTTTTATGAATATTTGATAGAAAATGAGTTTAATCCTGAAGAAAAAACTTTAGAAGATATAAGTATAGAATTTTATGAAAAAGTTCTAGATGATAAACTGTAAATAAATCAGCTAATATAATACGAACTAAATAACGGGGGTGAAATATGAGAGTTTGTGACAAATGTAATACTAAAATTAGTGATAAGTCAATTATAAAATCAATTTTTAATCAGTATGGATTAATAGAGTGTGATAAATGTAATACAAAATTTAAGATAAGATATAAGAGAATTGTTTTTATGAGTTTGATTATTTTGAATGGTATTATACTTATTTTTTTGAGTAACTTACTTTCTAATACATTGACGAATATTGCTATAAGTATATTTTTAATATTTATTATTGATATATTATTACATTTAAGTGCATTATATTTGTTACCATTGGAAGAAATATAATTTTATTGTATTCTTTTCATAACTAAAAGTTACACGTTATTAATATATTACGAACCAAAGGGATGAGAGCATAGCTCTCTTTTTTTTATAGATTTCTTCTAATAAGATAGCTAAATATTTTATAAAGGAAATTAGAAAGTAAAATAGAAATAAATTTATATAAATTAAAATAGATAAACTTTAGGAGGTACAGGGTTTGAAAATATATATAACTAGGCATGGGCAAACAGAATGGAATGTAGAAGGCAGAATGCAAGGAATTAAAAATTCAAATTTAACAGAACAAGGTAAGAAAGAAGCATTAAATCTAGGGGATAGCTTAAAGGATGCTAAAATAGAGTATATATATACCAGTCCACTAACTAGGGCATATGACACAGCAGTACTTATAAAAGGAGATAAAAATATACCTGTAGAAATCAACGAAAATTTAAAAGAAATGCATTTTGGAATATGGGAAGGGATGTATAATGAGGAGATAGTAAGAGATTATGCAGATGAACATTATAAATTTTGGAATGAGCCTCATTTATATAAATCGATAGACGGAGAAACATTTGAAGAACTTATAAAAAGAGTTAAAATTACTTTAGACGATATTATAAATCAAAATAAGGGTGTAAATATATTATTAGTCACACATGCAATAGTTATAAAAGCTATATATGCAATTATTAAAGATTATGAATTAAAGAGTTTTTGGAACCCTCCATTTATAAATAATACTTGTGTAACAATATTAGAGTGTAATGAAGATGAGCGTGAGTTTATATTAGAAGCAGATACATCACATGTTGAAAATTAATGAGAAACAATCT
Source organism: Romboutsia sp. (assembly GCF_051659545.1). Lineage (GTDB taxonomy): Bacteria > Bacillota > Clostridia > Peptostreptococcales > Peptostreptococcaceae > JBOFOR01. The sequence continues at coordinate 1,985 of NZ_JBOFOR010000344.1, forward strand.
GCTATAATTAAATAAACAATTATTTAGGGGGAAAACTTATGGGAGAAGTATTTTTAATAGAACCTTCAAAAAATTATAGAGAAGAGTTTATTTCTATGATACGAGATTATGAGAAACATGAAGATGAAGAGTATTTTAATCTTTACAAGGAAGCACTTGAAGATTTTGACAAGTATGTTGATAAATTATTAAACAACTCTAAGGGGATAGGACTACCAAAAGATAGAGTTGCATCTTCTACATATTGGTTAGTTAATAAGAATAGTGATGTTTTAGGAGTTATTAGAATTAGACATGAACTAAATTCAGAGTTTTTGAGAAATATCATAGGTCATATTGGATATGATATATCACCTTCAAATCGAAGAAAAGGATATGGAGAGACTATCTTGAGGTTAGGACTAGAAAAAGTGAAGGAGATGAATATTTCTAATGTATTAGTGACTTGCAAATCTGATAATCATGCATCTTCAAAAGTTATTGAGAAGAATAATGGAGTATTTGAATGTGAAATAGTAGATAGTGAAAGTAATAATATTTATAGAAAATATTGGATTAATATGAACAGCTTAGAAGTAAAGATAAAAAAATATTATGAGAGTTATGATGAGGATAGTCGATTGATAAAGGACAAATCTCACAGTATTGAGTTTATTACAACGACTAAATACTTAGACAGGTATATATCTAAAGGAGATAAAGTACTTGAAGTAGGAGCTGGGACAGGTAAATATTCATTTTACTTTGCTGAAAATGGATGTGATGTAACTGCATTAGAATTATCAGAAAAACATGTGGAAATTATGAAAAATAAACTGAATGATAATATTTTTAATATGGAAGCAGTTCAAGGAAATGCCTTAGATTTAAGTAGATTTGAAGATGAAATATATGATTCTATTTTATGTTTAGGACCAATGTACCACCTTACAAAGGAAGAAGACCGAACAAAGTGTATAAAAGAGTGCTTAAGAGTGTTAAAGCCAGGAGGTTTTATAGCAATTGCATATATAAGTAAATTTGCACATTTTACAGATATGGTAAAAAGAAATAAAGATGATATAAATGATAGAGGACTTCAAAGCATAGTTAAGACAGGGGTAGAATCTAATGATCCTAATTCTTGTTTTTATTTTTCAACTTATGATGATATTGAAAAACTTATGAATGATAATGAAGTTCAAAAAACTTTACATATAGCTACAGATGGAATTTCAGATATGCTAAGGGATAGTGTAAATGATTTTACAAATGAGGAGTTTAATTTGTGGATGCAGTATCACTTAGATACTTGCGAGAATCCTAACTTAATAGGATATAGTAAGCATTGCTTATACATTGGTAGAAAAAATTAACACTTAAGTTAAAAGGGGAATGGATAATGGTGGTATTATTTTGAACAACAAGTACATAGAACTACTTGGGGATGTTAGTAAATTTATAATTATAGAAAAATAAAAACTTGTATTGGTATATACACGAGATATGAATGGGAGAGTTTATATGAGTGAATTTCAATTTATAGAAGGAGATATAGAATTAATAAATTATGTGAAGCCATTATGGGAAAAGTTGAATGAATATCATAAAATTAATTCAACTTACTTTGAAAGTAGATTTATAAACCTTAAATTTGAGGATAGAACAAGCAAGTTTATAAATGATGATAAGATGGGTGTGAAAGTAGACTTAATTAAAGATTTAGATAAAGATTTATATATTGGATATTGCATTAGCACGATAAATAAAGAATTAGCTGGGGAGATTGATTCACTTTTTATTGAGGCAGAGTATCGAAAATATGGTTTAGGGGATCAGTTAATGAATAGAGCTTTAGAATGGCTAAATAATAAAGAAGCTAAAACTAAAAAAATAGTAGTTGCAGAGGGTAATGAAAATGCATTAGAATTTTACAAAAAATATAATTTCTATACAAAAAGTATAATTCTAGAGCATAAATCTTAAAATTTTATATTTTAGTTATCTTAATTGAGAATACGATAGTTAAAATAGTTTATAGATTTAAATATTATTTATAAATTAACTATAGAAAGGGAGGGGATATATTTGGTTAAGATTGGATGCCTAGCTAGATTTTTTAACAGATATAAAGATGAAGTTGAATTTGCTAAAAATAATAATTTTTATTTTATGCAATTATGGTATGACAATAGAGGGCTTTGTTTACACAAAGAAGATGGAGACTTTATAAATACAATAAATCAATATAAATTCCCTACCATAATACAATAATTGAGCAAGATAGCCCCTTGCTTTAACTGTGGGGTGGAATTGCTCGGTCTTGAACTTGATTAAACAGGTATAGAACACTCACCTTGAATATAGTTTTATATGTAGTATATAATAAACAATATAGAAAGTGAGGTGAATAAAGATGATAAAAACTCATAGAGAGAAATTAAAACTAAATAGAGAGCAATTTGGAGTAGTTAGAGAAAAGCAAGTGGAAAGTGCTAAGTGCTGGAATGAAGTAGTTAAAATATCTAGGGAATATTATGATGAAAATAAAAAATGGATAAGCAACTATGATATTCAGAAGTTGGTCAAAGGTAGATATAATTTATCAGGACAAACAATTCAAGC
>NZ_JBOFOR010000345.1:0-2056 GCF_051659545.1 Romboutsia sp.
TTTAAAAATAAAAGCTAGTCTAAAAGACTAGCCTAAAAAATTTATACATACTTTCAAATAAATTACTACTATACTGGTTAATATCATCAATATTTATCAAATTATATTTATTCTTTATAGTAAGAACTTGACACTAAATATCAATTTCTGCACCCCCGGTGGAAATTCTGAGACACGCAGTGGCTCGGTTGCTATCATTGGTTTGTCTATATACATGGTGTCTAGGGATGGTACGTCAAATCCTGTTAGCCACATATCTACTACTATTACTATTGTTGGTAAATAGTCTGAAGTTTTTTATAATGTCTATATATATGTGTAATCAATGTCTGTTAGGTATTATATGACTACATTTTCTAGGCTTTCTTCTGTAAACATTATTTTCCACCTAGCTTAAAAGTTTATATTATAATTATATCGAATTTTGGACAAAAGTAAAAGCTAGTCATTAGACTAGCCTTATATTGCCTTTAAATCATGTGCGTATTCATATGAAATCAATTCATTATCTTTAGTTTCAAGCCATGCTCTTTCTTCATGTGATAAATCTGATATATTTGTAGCAGTTTTATATTTAAATAATTCAATAACTTCATCAATTATCTCTATTTCACTTTTAGAGAATAAACTTAAATCGTAATTGTTTTTACTCTTGATTTTAGTTATTTCATTATTATTAACTTCACTCACATCTTTTTCAAACTTATTATCTAAGTTTAAAATAAGTTCATAATTTTTTCCTTCTATTATAGGTCCATAAGTGAATCTCACATATCTAAGCCCTGTAACTGATTTAAGGTTATTTTTATAGTTTGAAAAATCAATATACCATAAATATTTGTTAACACTAGTCTTATACAGACAGTTAACTTTTGAGGCTATATATCCTATCAAATTTTCTAATCTCTCTATATCAAATTTTCTAAATCCATTGAATATACTTGGCTCATGGCATAATCTAGTTTCAATAAAATTACTTAGGCTAAGTTGTTTTGATTCGTCTACGCTTAAGTGCATTCCATTATAAGTTTTCTCTGTAATTCTTCCAGCTTTATATGCATCTTCTACCTTTTCTCTAAAGTAGCTTTCATTAGTTATAATTAATTTTAATATTTCACTCTGACTCTGGTTAGGTAAACTTCCTCTTTCGTATCTATTTATAGTCATTTTACCCCAGTCTAGTATTGCAACTAACTCTCTTTGTGATATATTATACTTTTCTCTAAAATCTATTATGTCTTTAGGTGATACTATACCTGTTAACTCTCTATATTTTGTATATAGTCTATCTAAATTAACAGCTTCTAATTCTGATATATATAATCTTTCTCCACACTGTGAGCATACACCTATGTTTTGCTTTACATTTACTTCTACGTTTTTGTATTCCCTTTTTACTTCGTTTATAATTAAATATTCTACTTTTTCATTACAGTGTTCACAATATACTTTTCTTTTTTCTGTATTCATATATAGTACCTCCTATTCAAATAATTCATCCTCATGAAATGATATACAAACTAATTCTTCTGGAGGATTGTATCTGATTTTTATGTATATATTAATGATATCCTCTTTATCTAGTTCAAATCCGTATATGAACTTCCACACATCTCCTTTTAACCTTTGATTATGGTCATTTTCAGGACCACCTATGTGGTGATCTTTGTTTAGGTCTAGTAGTATATCTTTTATATCTTCTATTTGAAATCCATATTCTTCTATGAAGTTTGCATTCTTGTCTCTATTACCTGCAAAGTCAAAGCCTTTTTGAGTAATATGTGTTTTTATTTTTTCTAGGTATTTATTTATTATTTGGGTTTTAATAATAAAAACCTCCTTGTGCTATATATTATTGCCATCAATTAGAGGCATTTATACTAATATAATATAGTATGTACGTACAAAAATAAAGATAAATTTGTATTGTTGTATTAATTTTTTTAAAAATAAAAGCTAGTCTAAAAGACTAGCCTAAAAAATTTATACATACTTTCAAATAAATTACTACTATACTGGTTAATATCATCAATATTTATCAAATTATATTTATTCT